>CAZIYU010000009.1:0-14970 GCA_964543595.1 uncultured Candidatus Saccharibacteria bacterium
CAGATGTATATTTTTGAATGTATTTTTCCATTTGTATAGAAAAACTTTATATTTGGATTTTGTCTCTGAATTCTTAATAGTATAGAGTGTAAATCAGGACTAATATTTGAACCATACATACCAATGATAACCCTAGTATTTTTGAATCCTAAATGTAAAAGTCCTTCAGGTGTGGAAAAACCAATATATCCAGTTATGATTGTAAGTTCAGTACCCTCATCAAAAGATGTATTTTTTCTGAAAACTGTATCGTGTAATAAGGTTTTATTTTCTACAGAATTATATAGTAACATACATTATTATAGTAGCATTTTTTTGATTTTTTTAGCAATAGCATAGGCTAAAAGTGGAGGTACTGCATTCCCAACCTGTTTGTATTGACTTGTTTTTGAACCTAAAAATTCAAAATTGTCAGGAAAACTCTGTATTCTAGCGGATTCTCTTACTGTTGGAATACGATTTTGGCAATAATGAAAATAATTTCTGTGTCCACAGTCAATAGTATTTGATGGTTTTTTGCTATCCATTCTCTTGAAGGCGTTATTATAGTTTCTAACTTTATAGTAATCTGATGAAATTGATTTTATATCACCACCGTCTGGTATTTTATTAATAATTTGAATTGTTTGGTCAGAATGATTTGTGATTTCATGATTAAGAATTAAGGATGAGTTCTTTCTCATCAGTTTTTGATAATCATTTTTAGGCTGACCTGAATATTTTTGAGTTTTTTCTTTTTCTTCGATATTAAGAATATCTGATAAGGCCTCCTCTGTTGTGACTATTTTTTTATTTTCAGTAGGAAATTCAAAGAAAGTGTCTTTAAAGTGGTCTTTTTTTAACCCAACAAAAAATATTCGATCTCTGTTTTGAGGAACCCCATAATTAGACGCTCTCAATATTTTGAATGTTACATTGTATCCTATGTCCGAGAATCTCTTAACTATATCATGTTTAAAATAACCACCTTTTAATGTTAATAAACCCTTAACATTCTCTAAAACAAAAAATTTTGGTTCTATAACTTGAACAAATCTCACAAATTCCAAATAGAGACTATTTCTTTTATCTTTATGATCTCTAGTTCCAACCATACTAAAACCCTGGCATGGAGGGCCACCAATAACTCCAACAACTTCTTTCTTTAAAATCCTCAATTCATCGTTGGTAAAATCATATACATCTTTAGTTGTTCCAATTTTATCTTTCCTGTTGTAATTTAAGGTTTTTATTGAGTCATCCCAATGGTCAATAGCTAGCGCTAAACTAAATCCGACTTTTTCGAACCCTAAACTCAATCCTCCACAACCTGAAAATAAATCGATTATCTTATTTTTCATGTAAGTACTTTTTAATAATTAAAGCAATTTCTTTGGCTAAAAGTGGAGGTACTGCATTCCCAACCTGTTTGTATTGACTTGTTTTTGAACCTAAAAATTCAAAATTGTCAGGAAAACTCTGTATTCTAGCGGATTCTCGTACTGTTGGAGTTCTGTCAAATTTTGGATGGAAGTAATTCATATGTCCTGTATCTATAGTAATAGAAACATCTTTACTGTTTAACCTTTTATATGCAGACGAGTGCCTATTATTTCTAGTGGTCTTCCATAGATGAGAAGGTACATCTTGCCAGTTCCCTCCTTCTTTAACATATCTTATTCTTTCTACGACTTCATTGTTCGGATATTTTATTTCATGATTTATAATACGGCCAGCACTATTTTTTTTCATTAAACGTTGATAATCAGAAAAAACTGGTGATTTATTTTCTAACAAATATAAATCACCGATAGCTTCTTCCACAGTCACCCTCTTTATATTTTGAGGCAACAGATTAAAATCAAACTTTTTTTTGTAACTTTTTTTAATACCAATAAAAAAATTCCTCTTCCTTTTTTGAGGAATTCCAAAGTCAGAAGCAAAAAGAACTTTTTGAGAAACTATATATCCTAAATCAATTAGTTGCCCCTCAATACCTTTTTTTGCAAAACTATTATCTTTTGTTAAAATTCCACTAACATTTTCAATAAGAACAATTTTTGGCTTTAATATTTTAACAAATCTTAAGAACTCTAAAAATAACAAATTTCTTTGATCGTCTTTAAGATCTTTTTGGTGCATATTAGCAGAACTAAAACCCTGGCATGGAGGGCCACCAACTAAAACATCAACATTTTTATATGTCTTTTTAACTATTGCATCTGAAATTTTTCTAATATCTTCAGTAAATGTAATTGAGTGTTTAAAATTTTTTTGAAAAGTTATTATTGAATCTCTGTCAACATCAATTCCGCCAATAATATCAAATCCTGCCATTTTAAACCCTAAACTCAATCCTCCACAACCTGAAAATAAATCGATTACTTTTAATTTTTTCATACTTTTGATTTAAATTATAGCATGTGTTGTTTTAAAAAACAGCTCTAGATAGTTTTAAGAAACATAATATAAACAATGTCAGCCCCAGTGTATTTTTAACTAGCATATATATAGATATTTAACGAACCTCGTATTTAATTATTCGTTTTATTAACAACTTCTTTATTAAAAAACAGGTGTTAATGTTTCGGACATACAAAATAGATGAAATGTTTAGTTTTTAGTGGTGTATAAGGCCCACAGTAATGAGTCTAAAAGTTTTTCGTCAGAAATAAGAGTATTTTGCCAATTAAAATGTTCGCGTTTAGCCTTATCTTGTAAGTCTTTTCTAATAGAGATAATGTATTTTTTAATTCTGCTGTCTTTTAAGAGTCCATCACTCTTTTCTTGTAACTCCTTATATATTAATACTCTATTGGTAATTTTTTCTCCTACTCCACCCGTCTGAGTCGGGGAGCTTAATTCTAGGATGGAGGCAACATTTTTGTCGTAAATTGGAGATGTGTAGTCTAAAGTATGAATTAATTTCGAACAAAAACTTAAATGTAATCTATTGCTTCCTCCGTAGCCAGGTATTAAATAAAGATCATTTAATAATTTACCCATATCATCTTCTTTATTTACTAATAATTGGAAAAATCTATTTTTTTGTAGATTATTTAAACCAGTCGGTCCGTTTAGGATGTAAAAACTGCAAAAAGTACTTTTAAAGTTATCATCGAACTCCTTTTTTATTGTTTTCTCTCTAATAAAGAAATATGATCTAAAATGCCCCCAGTTTTTACCCGATAGTATGTCAACGAGATTTGTCTTATGATGGTCTAATTTTTCAACAATATTATTTATATTCATTAGTTAAGTGTATCAAGAATACTTTTAAATTACTATCTAATAGACTTAGAAGATGTTTTTTTGTAGGACAGATATTAATGTTACTGTCCTACAATAATAGTCTTCTTCGTTTATGATGTGAATAATTTAATAAAAATGCTAGTATTTAAATATGAGAAAAGAAAGTAACAGATATCAATATAAGGAATTATTGCAATATTTTTATGATGAATTCAAACCAGAATTACTTTACGGGCAAAACAAGCCTGATAATAAAAATGATTTTTTTTTACTTGATATCTTTAACAGGATTAACGATGTACACTCAGTTTTTGATAGATTAAATAGGTATAGTGTATATTTTGAGAGTTTTTATGCTGACCCACTAGTTATATCAGAAGATGAGGCATTAGAGTACCATCTGTCTAGTTATTTACAGGAAATTTACTCATTTAGAGAGAAAATAAAGAGGTTGTTAAATATATTAAAAAAAGGGTCTAAATTATTTAATATTAAAAATACTGATCGCGTTAATGATGTTATTAGTCATCTGCAGGTCCAATTAGAGAATGGATTAACAAAAGTTTTAGACATAAGGGGAAAGCATGTTCATGACACTTCGGTTCGTGATTTTGATATCACTAAGGCAAAAGCGATTAAATTATTTATGGGTATGGAGAATATAAACAAAATACCATTGGAGGAAAAATATGGTCTGTTAGTTAGTTCAACGAAACAGAAGTATATTGCCCAGGCAAAGAATAATGAAGAGGAACTATTAAAATTAATGAATTTTATCTCATGTAGGATGGGTCACCTTGTATCATCTTATTTTGGCCACAACACTGAGCGTTTTAGTAAACTATTCTAGTTATTGTAGGACAGGTATTAGGATACTGGTCCTAGAATTGGCCCGTTAACATCATTAACATTGTTAACATTCCTAAGCCATATCCCCCACTAATTCGGTTCTAACTTGATGCACTAACCTCCACTAGAATAGAAACCGAATGAAAACAGAAAGGTCCTAGCAGAAACTAGAGGTTTTTTGGTGTTGCACTTACTTGTTGAATTTGCCGCAAAAAGCTTGACTTTTTTGACTCAACTATGCTACTCTTGAACAAGACTTAGTGAAAAACTAAAAAATCAGCAAAACAATAGGAGGATAAGATGAGTGCTCTTTTTGAAGATCCTGAGCTGAAGGTATCTGTCGTCCAGAACGAGTTCCAACACAACATTGTTGTCATCGAAAGGAAAGGCAAGGATAACGCCTCAGTCAGAGTCATGGCTGTTGGTCACTATCTACTGTATGTTGGACCATGCACCGGCTGCGAAATGACTATCAGCTCAACAGGCGGAGTAAACGTCAAACACAGTGCTTGAATAGTTCGCTCTTACCCCACCAATGAAGGACCCCACGTCCACAATTGGTGGGGTTCTTTTTTTATATCAATTCGGTTCTCCCCCTTCGCTAAAGCTACGGCGGGACACGGTAACTTGGTGTACTAATTTCCACCCGACTATACAATAAAAAACACCTTTTGAGAAAAAGGTGTTTTTTATTGTTGCGCTCGTGGTAAACCACCTTAAGAAACCAATTGTGCTAAAACCTTGAAGGTTTTAGCACAATTGGGGCTTTTTTGAGATGCCAAAAAAGCTTGCTAATGATATGACATTTTGTTTTAATGTAAGAGGAAACAAAAATAAGGAGGAGAAAACTATGTCGATAGATATACTCATCCGACGTCGAATTGCTCTTTTAAGACAGATCCGGGAACAAGAACAGGAAGTAAGTGGCGTAGAGTTATTATTAAAAGCGGCCTGCCCATCTGTCACCCAAAACAAATTCTGCCACGTTGAAGACAAAGGGTTAGATCTTCAACATTGTGCGAATTGTATACATAGGGATCAGTTTCATCCAGCTGTACAAACTGTCTAATAGCTTTAACCAAACAGCGCTCCACTGGAGCGCTGTTATTTTATCTAATTAAGATTCATTGTTAAGTTTTTTATTTCAATTCCACAATCGGCACATTATACTTCTCAGAAATAATCTGTCTTAAAGTGTCCAGATATTGAGGCCCGATTTCTTCAGCCAAGGCCACGGGAAAATATTCTGCTAAATATTTATTTCCATGACCCTCCAAAATCTCACCAATACATTCCCCACAGGGATGACGACCTTCCACAATATCTTTTAAGCAATCACAAGTCGTGCCTTCCCCATGGCCGGGTGTCTTTTCAATACAATAAGAGCAGGGTTTCATTAAACAACATTTATAATTACCGCTGTTAATCATTTCTTTTACCATAGCATCACGCTGAGCTAATAAATCTGTTCTATGTTCAGCCATATTTTCCATACTTATCATATTTAGATGATGCAAGCCAAAAATAATTGACTCATCAGGCACTAATAGTCCGGAAATAAAAGCGACAATAACAATTACTACTACTAATACAATAGATCTATAATTTTTTTTCATACTGTTTATTAGATAGACATATAGATAGAAGAAACTCCATCTTTAAGCTGATAAATGTCATAGGCGCCAGACTTAATCCCCGGCATTCCCGGCGTTCCCGCTGGCATATTAGGTAAGGCGATTCCGTCAATATCCGGCTTCTCGGTCAGAAGCTTTTCTATAACTTCAAAAGGTATATGCCCCTCAATAAAATAATTTCCAATTACCATCGTATGACAACTTTCCATATTCCGAGGAATATTATATCGATCTTTTACTGCCTGCATATCTTCTGTCGCAATCATTTCTGTCTTCACACCAATCCTCTGTATTTCAGCATTAAAGCCGACACAACAACCACAACTTGGTGATTTATATATCACCGCTTCTACTCCACTTAAAATTGAATTGGCAGTAACTTGTTTATTTTCCACCTGAGCCAAAAGGTAAATAATACCGGTCACCAAAACAATAAAGAGGAATAGAAAAATAACTTTCTTTTTCATTTGATTTTGCAAAATCATGTCGTGCAACTGTCCATTAAAGCGCGACACTCTTTTAGTTAATACTTTCTAATAAATAGAACTAATTAGAAAGTGACCGGTTTTTTAGGATGTAAAATTCCTCTAGAAAAAGCTAATTGTAAAGGATTGGAAATGAAAAAATATTTACGATTATATAAAATAAGACGAATATTTTCTAATAGGAAGAAAAAATTCTGTTGTATCTTTCTAAAATTTAAAAAGGATAGGAAAATAAAGACAGAAATTAATAATATAAATAAATTAGAAATTGTGGCATTACTAATAATACTACCGTGAACCACAACATTATTACACCAGACATCAGTATGGCCAGCACCCGGACAATCACCATTAGACATTTGAAAATAAGCGGAACAGAAAATACCAGCCAAAATAATAGCTACGATACCCAGTAAAATTATGATTTTATTAGAACCAATTCGCATATTATGAAGTATAACACATAACTCTAAAAATCAATATTCGCCATTGACCAGTATATGATCCTGTGCTAGATTTTGAGATGGAAACAGAACATTCTCAATAACAACTGGAGGGGTGATGAATAAGGTTAAACATGCAGTAATGGGGATATTGGTAGTCCTAGGTGGTCTTTATTTCGTCGGAGCGGGTTTCTTGATGATTCGTCCTAGTGTGTTTACACCTGACGAACAGGAACTACTAATCGCCTGCATGCTGGCGACGTCCTTTCTTTTGGGTTTGATAGTTCATCAAATGAGGAAGGGACGAAGAACCTTTGCTGACTGTGGGGCTTTTCTTCGTTACGATAGGATTGGCAAATTGGAACAGACGCTGGGAGATATGGTGATTATCCTGGTGTCCATCTGCCTTCTGGCCTTTCTGGATTTACATTTATCACTCCTCAACTCAATTTCGGAACTGATTGGCCGGTAAACCTTACAAGGTCGGTCCAATCAGATTCGACAGGGCGGGTTGCACATTAGTGTGACCTGCCCTGCTTTTTTATAGAGACGAAGATTGGCAATGAAAGAGGAATGTGGTAGTCTAATATACAGAAAAAGTACACCACATGAAAGGAGAGACTAGTGAAAAGGATATTGTTCTATCTAAGTCAGCTCGTTCTAGATCTGCTACTAGACAGCGGCAAGCTAGTGGTGAAGTTTGTGGAGATATTCTCCACACTTCTCCCGTATATGGCCTGGCTCGCTGGATTCTGGCTAGCTGGTATAGCCTGCCAAGCAGAGGCTATCTGGCCTCGTAGGCTGGGATATTTACTACTGTTAGCTCTGATACTGCTAACATATGTAATTATACCAGCCGTTGTCAGACACATTAAACAGCTGTTGTATCTTCGGAAAAAAGATAAAGGGGAACTGTATATCAAACCTCTGCTAAAGAGCTCTAAGAAGGGATCAGTCAATCCACCATACGACCCGGGGTGAACAAAAAGGGTACAAAGGGCGTCGCTTGCATAGGACGCCTTTTCACTTGCTCAAAAAGCCGTATTATGCTATAAATACAGTCTGTAAATAACTTAGATAATAAGTTGAGTAATTTAAGAATTAGAATAAATCATCAAATAAAGTCCCCCGAACTTCGGGTTATTGGCCCAGACGGTGAAAACTTTGGCGTTATTCCGTTAAGGGATGCTCTCTCCAAAGCTCAAGAACTGGGTCTGGACTTAGTGGAAATATCACCAAATGTTGCACCACCAATTTGTAAAATTACCGACTTTGGTAAGTATCAATACGATGAGAAGAAAAAACAGAAAGTAGCTAAAACTAAGGTCAAAACCATAGAGACTAAGAGTTTACAGGTAAAGATAGCGACCGATGAACATGATTTACAGCTAAAGGCTAAAAAAGCGTCAGAGTGGCTAGCCGAAGGACATAGAATCAAACTTGATCTATATGTCACTGGCCGAGCTAAGTATATGGACTTCAAGTTTTTAAATGAAAGACTAGAAAGAATTTTAAAATTAATCACTGAAAAATATAAAATCGCTGAGGCCCCTAAAAAGGCCATGAAAGGTTTAACCATGGTAATTGAGAGATCAGTATAGGTATAAAGTATAAATATAAAATTAATAAAATAATAAGATGAAAACAAATAAATCATTTAGCAAAAGATTGCGAGTAACCAGAACGGGAAAAATTATCGGTCGAAAGGCAAAACAGAATCACTTCAATTCCAAGGAATCACGAAGGACTCAGTTGGCTAAAAAGAGAACTATCAGCGTTCATTTTAAGAATAAAGCCAAGGCCAGATTCCTTAACGGAGCCTAATTTAATAGTTAATTTAATAATCTAGAAAGTACAAATATTTAATTTTAAAAGTCCTCGGGTTTCCTCGCTCAGAAGTCTCGGCCAGACATTTTAAAATCAAATATTTGTCCTTTCTATAATATAAAAATATGACCAGAGTAAAGAGAGGGGTTTTAAAGACCAAAACCAGGAGAAATATCTTAAAACAGGTTAAGGGCTACAGATTTGGCCGTTCCACCAAAGAGGCGATGGCCAATGATGCCATTGCCCATGCCGGCGCCTATGCTTTCGCTCATCGCCGAGACAAGAAAGGTGATATGCGCCGACTTTTCAATGTGAAAATTAATGCTGGTGTTCGCCCAGAGGGTCTAACCTACAGTAAATTTATCGATGCTTTGAAAAAGAAAAACATCGAAGTGGACCGCAAAATCCTCGCTAATCTCGCTGAATTCAATCCCGAGACTTTCAAACGAGTCCTAGCTCAAGTTAAATAAATAAAAACTCCCGATATTATCGGGAGTTTTTTTATAATTCAATCTCCACTTCCTGCTTGAATGAGGGGTAAACAGCGTCCACCCCTAAATTATCCCTTAATTTTTGCACTAAGAACATTGAGGATTTTGGCTCCCCCATCACGCAAAAGACTTTCTTTAATTTTTCGGCCTCGGCTGCTTTTTCTATAAATTCCACCAAGTGATCAGAATCTTTATGAGACGAATAGCCACTAATGGATTCTATTTTAGCTCGTACGTCCTTCTTTTCGCCAAAAATCTCCACCTCCTTAGCCCCATCCTGAAGCTGACGACCTAAACTTCCCACTGCCTGATAACCCACAAATAAAATCTCCGCATTAGGATTGGAGACATAATGCTTTTCATGTAAAATCACTCGCCCACCCACCGACATCCCCGACCCAGCAATTATTATCTTAGGATTCGGTACTTTAGCAATCATGTGCGATTCTCCGCCCTGGACGATAAATTTCAATTTGGGAAAATTAAAAATATCATCACCGGATTTTATATCGGCCCGCACTTGATCATTAAAATCCTCCGTATATTTTTTATAGATCGAAGTAATTTTTATAGCCAAAGGTGAGTCTAAAAATACCGGAATCTGCTGTTTAATTTCTCCACTCTCAAACAATTCATTCATCTCATAAATAATCATCTGGGACCGTTCCAAGGAGAAGGCCGGGATAATCAGGGTGCGTTTATTCTTTATGACATCCTGAATCACCTGTTTCAGCTTATTTGTTCTCTCATCTTTCGGTCCATGATTTCTATCCCCATAAACACTTTCCATCACAATATAATTAGCATCAATAATTTCTTCCGTATCCTTTAATAAAATAGACGGTGAATTACCAAGATCACCAGTAAAAACCATCTTATGTCCGTTTCGTGATAATTCAATCATAGCTGAGCCTAGAATATGCCCGGCATCCTTAAAATTAACACTGACGCCATCCTGTAACTCCTTAATGGTATGATAAGGCACTGTATCCCAAAGGACCAGAGTCGGGGCAATATCCGCCAATTCATAAAGGGGTAATATGCCCTCGTGGCGAGCCTCGTTCTCCAGAATCTTAACCGTATCGGAAAATAAAAGCTCTGCTATCTCTTTAGTTTCTGGTGTACTTAATATTTTACCTTTGAAGCCATCCTTCACTAATTTAGGAATTCGCCCAATATGATCAATGTGAGAATGAGTCACTAATAAATAATCAATCTCTGCTGGATTATATAAAAATTCTGATCGATTTAAATTCTCAGCAAATTTATGACCTTGAACTAAACCACAATCAACTAATATTTTACAATTCTCTATTGTTAATAAAAAATTAGCCCCTGTGACTGTTCCTGTCCCCCCATAAAAAGTCAGCTTAGCCATAATAATTTAGCTTTTTATTATGCCAGTTTGATTATAAAAAGGATGCATAATTTCCACTTCTTGAATCGGCTGTTTCCTCTTTTTGACAAAATAAAGATAGGCTAATATTCCACCTAGGGCATCATTTAAAATATCCAAGGCGGTATCTAAACCATAGCCTTGCATATTGGTATAAGTAATTTGTCCGTAATTTTCTACCAATTCCCAGATAACACCGATCAGGACAGCGGAAACAAAAGCAATCAAAAAACTTTTTACCTTATATTCTTTTAAGGAATTAATTTGTCCTAAAACCGAAGCCAACCATAAAAGAATTAAAGCAATCCATAAACCACTGAAAATATGAACCAAAACATCATACCAGGAAAAACGCCAATATAAGGAATAGTAAGAACCCACTCCATGAAGGGCAATTAAAATTACTAAAACAATAAGAGAAGCTGGAAATGGTTTCTGTTTGAACATAGATTAATTATAGCACCCTAAAATAAAAAAACCATACCAATTGATATAGTTTCTTTATAGGAGTTACTACGAGGTATTCCCCAGAAATGAATCTAGGTGGGTGTCCGCAGATAAACGACCAAGGTCGCTACCGATATAGAACTCCCTTAAAATTTATTTAAGCTAGAAAATACCTTAAATAACTCCTACCTTTATTATAGTCCCTACACGCCAGCCGTCAACCTGGAACGTTGCAGCAACGTGCCAGGTTGACGGCTAGCTACTCTAATATACCATCCAAATTTACATCGTAAAGGATAGCATCCTGAATAAGCCGATAATTAAGGAGTTCCTCAGGCTTAAACCAGAGATTAATCTCCTGATTAGCCTCCTCCACTGATCCAGAAGCATGAATTAAATTACGAATCGCTCGTCCAGCGGTATCAGAAATCTGATAGGAATCTAAAACAAAATCCCCACGAATAGTACCAACATCAGAAGTCAGTGGTTCCGTTCCACCAACAATTTTTCGCACAATACCAACCGCGTGCGCCCCTTGCCAGCACATAACCACCACCGGACCAGAAGTAATATATTTTTTAAGAACATCTAAAACTCGATAACCAACTTCCAACGGCTCCATAGAGGGAGGTGTCTGACCTTTTGACTGATAACCCTTGATAGATTTTTCACCAACTTTTCTTAACCACTCTGGATCTAAAGTATAATGTTTTTCTACCATCTCCATTGTTGGTATTTGCATTTTTAATCCAATTAATTTCAAACCAATTCTCTCAAATCTTTTTAAAATTTCGCCAATCAAAGATCGCTGTACTCCGTCCGGCTTGATAATGACAAATGTTTTTTCGTTTTTCATATTATTTTTAATTAAATTTTAAATGGTGCTGGGGGAACTGGCGGCGGTTCTTTTTTCTCATACTTTTTCATAATCTCGGCTTCTACTTGTTCCCTTTCTCGCCCGTATTTCAAATATGATAATTCCTTTACTTTATCAATATGAGAACTCTCCCCACGAGGCGGAAATGGCACAAATAAATTGAATGGTTTGACTGGCCGACCGGAAGACAACATCTTAACATAACAGTTTAAATTATCAATATTCATCAAATCTTTAGCCGAAAAGACCGGGGCAAATTGCTTTTCCAAATATTCTGCATCTTCTGAACTTACTCTAAATGAAGCAATGGAACCCACATTACCAAACACTGAATCCCGAATATCCTCTTCTAATTGAGCGATAAATTGATGGGCCACCGTCAAAGAAAGTTTATATTTTCTAGCCTCGGAGAAAATAGTGGAAATGGAATCCGTAGTTATGTTTTGGAATTCATCAATATATAAATAAAACGGTGCCAAATCCTGATTCAATGAATCCACTCGTGACAAGGCCGCCATTAAAATCTTACCAACGATAATTAGACCAATTAAATTAGCATTAATATCACCCAATCGCCCCTTGGACAAATTCACCAAGAGAATTTTCTTATTATCCATTATCTCACGAAAATTAAAGGAAGATTTTTCCTGAGCGATAATCGGCCGCATAATATCATTCTGCAAAAAAACATCAAATTTGCTCACAATGTAGGGCACAATATTAGCCAGGGAAGCTTCCCCACCGGCCTTCTCAGCGATTTCTTTCCAAAACTGAACCACCAAAGGATTCCGACATTTAGAAATCTTCATATCCCGAAACTGTTTATTAGACAAAACCCGGGAAACATCTAGTAATGTATTACCACTATCTGGATCCTCTAAGACCAGCATCACGGAATTTCTGAAATATTGTTCAAACATCGGTCCACCAGCCACCTTCATATCAAAAAGTTTATTGAAAATAGATAGCATTTCATTCACCACAAAAGTTTTTTGTTCTGGGAAACGAGCATCGAACTCCAACATATTAAGACCCATGGGTCGGGCGGTATAAGACGGATCAAAATAAACCAAATCTTCCAAACGCTCTTTGGGTACATAAGATAAAACATCCTGAATATCCGAACCATGGGGATCAATCATACACACCCCATCGCCGTTTAAAATATCCTGCCTAATCATTTGCTTTAATAAAGTGGTTTTACCAGTACCAGTCTGTCCAATAACATAGAAATGACGTAAACGATCTTCCGGCGACATAAAGATTTCTGTCTCTATATTGCGGTGAATATTCTTCCCTAAGGAAATACCATTTTTGGGTAAATCCAGTGGTGCCTGAGCAGTCCCAGCCTTACTCTGCTTAAGTTGTGAAGTACCCAAAATTTCATTCTCAGGTAAATGCATCATGGTAGTAATTTCACGTAAATTTAATGGCATTTTCTGTTCATCCTTAAACACCCGAAAAGAAAATTCCCGAAAAAGATGCCTTAAATCTTTACCAGTTAACCTTTTAAAAATTAGCCGATTACTACCAGTATTTTCAAATTGATTAAAGGCACTTTCCAAATCAGACAGAATAGAATCGGCCTCGCTTTCCGTCTTAGCCGAAGCGACAATCCTAATATTTACTTCTACCGTTGGCGTGCTGATTTTATTGTTAATATTTTCTAAAACATTTTTATCCATCTCCAAGCCTTTTTGGTCTTGCATTCCTTTTTCTTTATCCTTCTCTTTTTTATTACTTACAAAACCATCAGCAATTTCTTTAAAAACTTTTTTAGTCTCGCCAAAGAAGGATAAACGATTCATATCAATGGCCTCTTTTAATTTCATCCCTTTAGAAAAATCTTTCAAGGCTTTCTTATAAAAACTAGTATACTTTTCACCCGCCGGCTTAAAGACGATTTGAATTCCCGCACCCTCACCATCCCGATCAATCTTAGAAAAACTATTCAATAAAACATTTAAAGGATCATAATCAAATTCCTCATAGGTTTTTAAGGGATAAATATGATTACTGCCTTGTCGTGCATAAGAACCAACTGAAATACCTTGTTCATTAAAAATATTATAATCATCTTTTTTTTCAAAAATCTTAGCCTCCGGGAAAATAGATAATATTTGCTTTTCAAATAATTCTTTCTTATTATCCGGTACTGAAATATAAAAAATAAATTCCTCACTTTTATTGGCATTAGCTAATTCAATGGTAAAATAAGTTGGACCGTTTTTTTCTGTCGCCACCGACAGCATACCAGCATAAAATTGTTCCATCTTAGAAATTAATTCTTTTAAATTCTTTTGCTTACCCTCTTTTTCTTCCTCGTTCTGCGGTAAAGCTACTTCAAATAAGGTCATTTTAAGAGAACGAAAAAAAGGACTTTTTTCTTGCGCATTTAAAACTGGTAAACCAGCCTTGATATATTGTACTAAAAAACGATGAAAATCGTCATCCAAATGAGCATCTTTTAAACCTTCGATAACTGACAAAGCATTCATTAAACCTTTTGTTTGAAGGATACCCACCATTTCTTCCATTTTACTATCATGCTCTTCGGGTGATAAATCCAAAACAATAGTTTCCACTTCCTGGTCTTTTAACTGATACTCCGGCTCTAAAACTTCAGCGGGCTGAGTATTCTTATAATCAATAATTTTATCTGTGATAATGGTTTCCCTTGGCACTGACTCCCCTTTATCTAACATAACCTGTTCATGCTTGGCTACCTGTCCACGCAAATAATCCAATTCTTCCTGTGGTGAAGAAAACTTCTGCTCAATTTTTTCTATACCCATCTGATCCATATTTACCAGATATTATAACATTCGATAGTAGAATTTGCTATTAATCAATGATTATGTGGAGGGATATCTTTTTTGGGAAGCCTTACTTATAGTGCTATTAACACTATGCTGGTTTTAACTACTTAATAATTACTATTTTAATAAATTATCCAGATAATTCCGTTTATTTATAAATTCAAAATTAGTATTGGGATAAGTTTCCTTCCAGAGCATTGGGATCGGGGCTTTTTCGGCCGACCACTTACACTCAATAGCAGTCAAAACACCGTTAGCTTCTCTAATAATATCTATTTCCTGCCCAGTATGGGTTCGCCAAAAATAATAAGAATCGAAAACATCCCTTATATTACTCTTCTTGATTAATTCCATAAAAATAAAATTCTCCCAAAGAGCTCCAATATCATCACGTAAAGACAAAGGATTAAATTGTGAAATTACCGCATTCCGCACCCCATTATCCAAAAAATAAGATTTGGCTTTTTTGGA
>CAZIYU010000010.1:0-14918 GCA_964543595.1 uncultured Candidatus Saccharibacteria bacterium
CTATCAATTTATCATTCTCAATGGATAATTTGGTAATATACACATCCTGGACGTCCTTTTCCTCAGCCGGATCATAATTTACCGTATAAACAATGGTTTCCCAAATGAGTTTTTCCGTATTTTTATCAAAAGCAATTACTCGTCCGCTACCTTCATTTAAGCCACCTTCTGCCCCTATCACTTCATAGGTTGAAATAATTTTCAATCCCTGATAAAAGACCGGCTCATTTTTTTTAGCCCCCAGTCTTTTAGCTGACTCGTTATCAATAGAATTACCATCACTTAAATTATTTGTTTTCATTTGATTATAATAATAAACACCAGCGATTAAAACGACTAAAACAATAATTATGATAATGATTACTTTTTTATTCATACAATTAATAAATTATTTTTTCCACTCCCACTTTAAAATCTCTTCCGGATCATCACCGACTTTTAAAATATAATCCTTATGATCCTTAATCTTATTACGATATTTAAGAACTAATTCACTAGCTTTTTCTGAAGAAATAACGCCCATCTTAGCTACTTTTTCTACCGCCTCAATAAACAAATTATAACGATCGGTTTTATTTCGAATATGAATATCCAAAGGCGTAGTCGTCGACCCACTTTCCATATAACCATGAATGGAGATCCGACCTAATTCATTAACAAAACGGAATAAAGTTTGCTCCAGAGTATCCGAGTAACCATGAAAATTAAAGATAACTGGTTTATCCTTGGTGAAATATTTTTCAAAATCCTCTTCACTAATCTTATTATCATGACCAACAGTATTTGGCGACAATTCTAATACATTAACGAAGCGAGTTCGAACATTTGGCACTTCCCGCCTAATAAGATCAATGGCCGCTAAAGCTTCCTTCACTAAATATTGGCCACAGGCAGCAAAAACAACATCCGGATTCTCTTGACTAGCAAAATTCCAAATAGAAATACCATCTTCTACTTCCCGCCTAGCCTCCTCTGGCGATAACCAGATTGATTCAAAAGTTTTCTCTGCCACAATAACATTAATCTCATTTTTGGACTTCAGACATTTCTCAGCAATCAAAACTGCTTCATTAGCATCGGCCGGAAAATATATATTTATAAAGTCATGATTCTTCTGCAACATAACATCAATGAAACCGGGATTCTGATGGGAAAAACCGTTATGCTCCTGGCGCCAACCAGTGGAGGTCAGAATATAATTAAATGACGGTACATCGCCACGCCAATCGGTCTTTCTAGCCACTTTCAAAAACTTACTATATTGATCAGCCATACTAGCCACCACCATTATAAAAGCTTCATAGGAAACAAAGAAAGCAAAACGTCCAGTTAAAATATAACCCTGAGCTAAACCCTGTAAAGAATTTTCCGATAGCATTTCAATTATACGCCCATCGCGAGACATATCCTTATCCCAGTCTTCGAGTTTACCCACAAAAGCGCGGGTGGTTTCCTTAAACATATCTTGCAAACGATTGGAGTAAGTTTCATCAGGAGAAAAAAGACGAAAATTCCTTTTTGCCTGATTTAATTTTACCAATTCTGCCAAGTATCGTCCGATGGTATGCATTGAACCTCCAGTTATTTTTCCAGCTGAGTCTATTTTAATTTCAAAATTATTTATATCTGGCAAAGTCAGATCTCGACTCATATCACCTTTTCGAATACCAAAGGCCTTTTGATTATCACCCATGCGCAGATTTCCTTTTGGCACCAGATCTAAAATATCCCGATCAAAACCGGTTTGGGGATTAAATAATTCTTCAAATTTATAGGATTTCAACCATTTCTCTACCATCTTTAATTGGCTTTTGTCTGTCTTGGTTTCCTTACCCACCACTTGATGTGATAAACAATTACCTTCAATCTTATCTCCACTGCCTTCAATTTTAGGACCCGCTAAATATTTTGGTCCAGTCCAACCTTTTGGTGTTTTCATTACAATCATAGGAAAGCGAAAATAATCATCCAATTTTCTATTGGGATTTTCTCTCGCTTCTTTTTGAATTTTTCTAATTTGCGCATAGGCTGTATCCAAGGCTTCAACCATTTTTGCATATACTTTATCACCCTTGCCCTCCACAATTATTGGTTCATAACCATAACCTTTGAAAAGAGATTTCAAATCAGCATTTTTCATTCGACCAAAGACAGTCGGGGCAGAAATTTTATAACCGTTCAAATGTAAAATGGGTAAAACAGCCCCATTAGTAGCCGGATCAATAAATTTATTTAAATGCCAAGCGGTAGCCGAGGAGGCCGTTTCATTCT
Organism: uncultured Candidatus Saccharibacteria bacterium; assembly: GCA_964543595.1. Lineage (GTDB taxonomy): Bacteria > Patescibacteriota > Minisyncoccia > Phycocordibacterales > GWA1-40-21 > CAIJXO01. The sequence continues at coordinate 2,272 of CAZIYU010000010.1, forward strand.
CACCATCACCCACCAAACAAGCAATAATCAAATCTGGATTATCTAAAACAGCACCGTAGGAAGTGGATAAGGAGTAGCCAAGTTCTCCTCCTTCCAAAATAACTCCTGGGGTCATCGGGCTGGAGTGAGATGGAAAACCATAGGGCCAACTAAAGTTTTTGGTAATATAAGCAATGCCTTCTTCATTAGTTTGGGCTTCCTTATAATATTTACCGAGTGATCCCTCCAAAAAAACATTGGACTGAATGGCGGGAAAACCATGGCCGGGACCTAGCACAAACATCATCTCGGCTTCGGTTTTAATAATCAAATTATTCAAACAGGCATAAATAAAATTAATACCCGGACAAGTGCCCCAGTGGCCGAGTAAGCGAGACTTAATATGATCGAAAGTTAGCCTATCTTTTAATAAAAAATTATCTTTTAAATAAATTTGCCCAACTGATAAATAATTTGTGGCGCGCACAAACTTTTTAATCTTTTCTATTTCATTTGTCATATCTAATATTATATCAAGAATATGGCGGATGACCAATTAAATTTCAGTTGACTGTTAAGATATTGTGTGATAATGTGTTCAATAGATCAAAAACCTAACGAAGGAGACGAAAGATGAAGAAGGTATTGTTCATTAGTAGTCAAGACGGAGAACTGGTTGCGCTCTTCAATAGAGTCAATCCAAAAGAGGAAGGAGAATTTGATTTTCTCTGTGTGCATACAGAACAGGATGTAAAAAAGGTGTGTGGAATACATACTATCGATGTGGTAGTATTGTTGGGCCAACTTCAGGACCCGCCACCAGAAAAATACATCCCCAACCTCAACGGCTTCCTGCCAAAACTGCGAAAGGAACTGGGTCCGAACGTCCCTTTTCTCGCAGCCTCGGCGGACGAAAAGCTGAACCATAACATCTGCACCGCCGGTATGGCGACTGAGGTAGATTTTGAAAATTTAGCAGACCACCTACTGTCTCTGCCATAGGACGGACCCAGCGTTCCCCTCGGAACGCTGGTTTTTTTATAAAAAACATGCTTTAATAGATGTTCAATATGCGCTTCGGCGCTTTTTGATTATTAAACAAATGGAAATACGAAATATCGCAATTATCGCCCATGTGGATCATGGAAAAACCACTCTGACCGATGCTATTATGAAGCAAACAGGTGCTTGTGAAGAAGGAGTGTCCATGGATTCTAATAAACTCGAATTAGAGCGTGGTATTACCATATATTCAAAAAATACTTCCGTTCAATATAAAGGAACTAAAATCAATATTGTGGACACTCCTGGCCACGCCGATTTTGGTTCCGAAGTAGAACGCGTGCTGCGCTCCATTGATACCGTGTTATTGGTGGTGGACGCTCAAGAAGGTCCCATGCCTCAAACTCGATTTGTTTTAAAAAAATCTTTAGAACTTGGTTTAAAGCCAATTGTGGTAATAAATAAAATTGATAAAAACGCGGCTAAACCCGACTGGGCCCATGAAGCAGTCTTGGAACTTTTTATGGAACTTGGTGCTAATAATGAACAATTAGACTTCCCTACTATTTACGCCATTGGCCGAAAAGGAGTGGCTATGAAAAATCCCACTGATCCTCAAATAGATTTAATTCCTCTACTGGATTTAATTTTAGAAAAAGTTCCCGTCGCCGCCGAAACGAATGATGAAAATTTACCACTGACCGCCCAAATTTTTAATTTAGCCTATGATAATTTTATGGGCCGATTGGGTATTTGCCGAATATATAAAGGCACCCTGCGGGCTGGCCAAAGAATTTTTTCCAAAACCAATAAGGACGCATCCCTGCCCGCCCTTCGGGAGCAGGCGGGCCGTCCATTTAAAATTACCAAACTTTTTACCTTCGAAGGTTTAAAAAGAAAAGAAGTGTCCGAAGCCGTGGCTGGTGATATTGTGCTTTTTGCCGGATTAGATGATGCCTATATTGGCGAAACAATTTGTGAGGATGAAAAACAAGAAACCCTACCCTCTATTAATATTGATGAGCCAACAATTTCCCTGAATTTTTTGGTTAATGATTCCCCTTTCGCCGGCCGGGAAGGAAAATTTGTCACCGGTCGTCAAATTCGTGAACGCTTAGAAAGAGAGTTGGAAATAAATGTCGGTCTAAAAATTGAATTTACTCAAGAAACAATGAAGGTCTATGGCCGGGGCGAATTACATGTCGCCATCCTGATTGAAAATATGCGTCGGGAAGGTTTTGAATTACAAGTCTCCCAGCCCCAAGCTATTATTAAAGACCTTGATGGAGTAAAAAGTGAACCCTATGAAGAAGTGACCATCGATGTACCCGAAGAAAGTTCCGGTGTCGTTATAGAAAAACTTGGTAAGCGTCGCGGAATTATGCAGGATATGAAAACTAAGGACGGCCAGGTCCGAATGATATTTGAAGTCCCCACTCGTGGACTCTTGGGTTATAAAGGGCAATTTATTGTAGACACTAAAGGTAATGGTATTTTATGCAGTCGCTTCTTGGATTTCAAACCTTATGCCGGCGAAATAATTAAACAAGAATTTGGCGCTATGGTTTCCATGATGACTGGTAAAGCTTTGGCTTTTGCTTTGTGGAATTTACAAGAGAGAGGGGTGATTTATATTACCCCTGGCGCGGAAGTTTATGAAGGAATGATTATTGGCAATGTAACTAAAGGTGAAGATATGGATGTCAATCCGATTAAAGGAAAAAACTTAACCAATGTTCGTAAAACTAGTTCTGATGAAGCAATATATTTAACACCAGCGATGCCCATTGATATTGAAAAAGGTTTGGAAATTATGGGCGATGAAGATTATTTGGAAGTGACACCGAATAATGTTCGTTTACGAAAAAAATATTTAACTAAAATTGATCGCGCGAGAGCGGTGAGATAAAACAAAGCCCCATCCGATTATACAGATGAGGCTCGCAACCAACGTATTTCAGCCGTACTGTTCTCTACGACAGTGACGGCAAGTGTGTGAAAACAGAGAAGCAGTTCGGATCAACCGGAGTGTTTCCACCGATAGGTAGGAAGATGAGAGCATCCTGATCACCGGAAGGTTTCAAACCCCTGCTGACAAACGGCGCAACTTCGATTCCTTCGCAGAAATCGCCGCGCGACGCCAAGCCACCAAAGTACGGACCGGTACAGAACTTCCTCGTTAACCTCCTGTCATTCAGGAGTTGGGAAGTAATATAGCCGAGTTCCCTTCTCCCCACATGATCCATGAAACTGCAGACCTCAAGCAAACTGGCCAACTTGGCGCCGTTGCTACGTGCCACAGTTTTGGCTTCCTTCTCATTGTAGGCATTGAAGAACTTGATCACTGACACCTTGGCCACAAACTCGCCAGATCGAATTGGATGCGTATGCCTCAAGTTCCCCTTGGGGTTGTATCCGTTATTCGCAGCCGGCAAATGACTCAAGGATGTATCGTGCCTGACCGTAACACCATCTATGGTCAGACGTAAATACCTTACCCCATTGATCTCACCTTCTTTGACCGGTTCTTCTGGCAGAACTGACCTTGTCGCTTGTACAACTGGCATAATCACTCTCTTTCCTTCGATTTAAACCAAACAAAACAACACCGAACATTTTCAGAATAGCTATCTTCTCCTTTCTCTAAACCAAATTGTTGAAAGACCAAGCAGACTACAGCATACAATATACACACAAAAAAGCAAGCATTTAAGCCTGCTTTTTTGTTTAAATTTTGAGGTCAACCTTGAACGTTGCTGCAACGTGCCAGGTTGACCACCTTAAATTAATATCTTGATCCGCCACCGCGGTTATCAAAATTCCTTCTTGGAGGCCTCTCGGACAGAGGTTTAGCCTCATTCACGGTCAACTTTCGGCCTTCAACTTCAGCACCATTCATTTTCTCAATAGCGGCGAGAGCTTCGTCGTCATTAGTCATGGTGACAAAACCGAACCCTCGAGATCGTCCAGTCATCTTATCACTAATAACATTTGCAGATTCTATTTCTCCCATAGAAGCAAAAGCTTCTTTTAATGAAGCATCTGTAGTGTTATAGGACAAGTTTCCAACATATAATTTCTTTGCCATATTCTTAATAATTAACTTTATCGATAGAGCGACCCTCTCCTTGGCTAAGAAATTAACTGTAACATTAAACTTGCTTAAACCCCCGAGAACATCTACGACTAGGAAAGTATAGCATAGTTCTTTTTATCTTCAAAGCCAGGGCGGGGAGGCCGATTTCAGTGCCGATGGCCTGAGCTAGAGAACGCATATAGGTACCACTAGTACAATTTACTATAATAGTTAATGTCGGAAAGTTCTGATCAGGAAAATCCGCCAAAGTTTTTTCCCATTTAGCCCAAATCATATTCTGCCGAAAATTTCCTTTAACACTAAAAACTGCTTCCAAAATAAAATCAAATAAATATTTCTTAGACACCAAGCCAAAAGATTTAAAAGCTATCTTTTTTATTTCCACTTCCTTAACCGGCAAATCCGCCTCTTCAATTCCCTCTTCTTTAGCAATTTCAAATAGTGATTTGCCTTTTACTGTCTTGGAAGAAAAACGGGGATACTTTTGTTGAAAAGTTTTTTCAAATTTCTTTAATAACTTTTCAAAATCGGCTTTCTTATAATTACCCAAAGTCTCAATGGCCCCTTCTTTTTCATTTTCTATCATTCCCAATACATCCATACTATCAGTCCCGAAACCAAAAAGAATAGTGAGTTCATATTCTTTATCTAAATTTAAATATTTCTCCTTCTTTTTGCATTCCTCCCCGGTTAAGACCAAGAGTACACCCGAAGCTAAGGGGTCCAGCCGTCCGGCATAGGTCATTTTCTCCTTTTCATATTCCGGATTCTCCACCTTAAATCTATTCAAACACTCCAACGGCGTCTCCCCCGGTTTTTTCTCTAGTTTTAACACGGCTTGTTTATGAATCATATTTTAGATACAATAACAGTTATGAAGGAAAAAACAAATAAAAACAAACAATTAAGTACCGAGGCTTATAAAGGCGTGCGGGACTTTTATCCAGAAGATATGTTCGTTCAGAACTATATTTTTGACATATTTAAAAAAGTCTGCGAAAGCTACGGCTATAATCAATATGATGCTTCAGTGCTAGAACCAGCCGATTTATATCGCGCCAAATCTGGTGAAGAAATTGTTAATGAACAAACCTATACTTTTACCGACCGCGGCGACCGAGAAGTCACCCTCCGCCCCGAAATGACCCCCACCGTCGCCCGTATGGTGGCCAAAAGAAAACAAGAATTATCTTTCCCTTTGCGTTGGTATTCCATTCCTAATTTATTCCGCTATGAGAAGCCCCAAAAAGGCCGCCTACGAGAACATTGGCAATTGAATGTAGATTTATTTGGCGTAGCAGACACCTCGGCCGAAGTGGAAGTTATTTCCCTGGCCTATTCTATTATGAAAGAAATCGGTCTGAAGGATCAAGATTTTCAAATCCGCCTAAATAGTCGAAAGATTATGAATTATATTCTAGATGATTTGATGTCATTAAACGAAGAAACAGCCCAAAAAATCTGCAAATTAATTGATAAGAAAAATAAATTATCGGCTAAAGACTTTGATGATGGAATTAAAGAATTACTGACCGAAAAAAGCGCTGAATTTCTGACCCTGTTAAATTCTCAAAACTTTGAGGAATTTGTTTCTAAATTACCTAAAGGTCCGGAGATTACCGAAAAAGTGGAAGAAATCCGAACCGTTATGGCCCAGTTGGAAAAACTTGGTATTACTAATACCGTCTTTGATCAAACGCTAATGCGCGGTTTCGATTATTACACCGGTATTGTATTTGAAGTTTATGATAATAATCCCGAGAATCGACGTTCAGTCTTTGGTGGTGGGCGCTATGATGATTTGCTAGGAATTTTTACCAATAAACCCGCCTCGGCAACAGATTCGGGCAGGATCCCAGCCTTTGGTTTTGGGGCTGGTGATGTCATTATCCGTGATATCTTGGAAACCTATGGTAAATTACCCGCCTATCAGCCAAAAACGTCTCTTTATATCTGTACCCTAGCTAAAGATTATCAGGAATATGCTAATGAATTAGCTCAGAAATTACGGGAAAATGGTATAAATGTCGCTGTTAATTTAACCGATAAAAAAGTGGGTGATCAAATCAAAAGTGCCGATAAACAAAAGATTCCCTATATTATTTGTATTGGTGAGGATGAAATTAAAAATGGTGAATTAAAATTAAAAAACTTAAAGTCTGGTGAGGAAAAGATTGTTAGCGAACAAGGTCTCTCCTTGGCTTTGAAAGGTGAGTCCTTGGTCTCCAAATAAAATGCGTAAAATAATTTTTGACATTGAAGCCGATGGCCTTATTACTAATGTTGGATCCAAAACGGTTTTTCCTAACCTGCATGTAGTTTGTATTTACGATTCTGAAACGGATAAGTATTCCAGCTATACCAAAGAGCAATTAAAAGACCTCTGGCCTATTTTAGAAAAAGCGGATTTACTGATTGGCTATAATAATGATGGCTATGACACACCCTTATTAAATAATTATTATTCCGGCGATTTGAGTAAAATAAATAGTCTGGATTTGCTAACAGAAATAAAAAAATCCTTAGGCTTCAGATTAAAATTAGACAGTGTGGCCGAAGCCACCTTGGGCCGAAAGAAAACTGGCCATGGTTTGGAAGCGATGGAATGGTGGAAGCAGGGACGCTATGACGATGTCATCAAATATTGTATTGAGGATGTGCGAATTACTAAGGATATTTATGACTATGCCCAAAAAAATGGGATTTTAAAATATAAAGATGCTGGCATAATCAAAGATATAAAATTAGACACTACCAATTGGGAAAAAAAGAGTAATTCCGCCATCACCCATACCCTCTTTGGCTAGAAATGAACACGCCACCCCTGGCGTGTTTAAAGGCTTATTATTGGCCATATTTTACAGCCAGATTAAAATGACGATTGCGAGGAGAAGACGATAGGCGCCGAAATAATTTAAGGAATGGTTTTTGAGGAATTTAATTAGAAAATGGATAGCCATCAGACCGGAAACAAAAGCAAAAATACTGGCAATATAAAGTGAGGATTCAATTTGAGCCAAGGCACCAGTCTGATAGAGATCCCAGATTTTCTTCAAACCCGAACCAAAGATAATCGGTAAAGATAAGAGAAAAGAAAAACGTGTCGCCATTTCCCTATTCAGACCTAGAAATAAACCACCAGAAATCGTAGAACCAGAACGTGACATACCAGGAATTAAAGCCAGACATTGGAACAGGCCGATACCTAATCCACGCCCTACAGACACAACCGCCTTGTCAGCAGACTGACATTCCTCCTTGACTAAGGAGGAAGAAGCCGAACTCAAATTCACTACTCTTACGGCTTCCCTCTCCTCAGCCGAGGAGGGGCGGACATTCTGATGGCCGGGGCGGTTGTACTTCTCCGCCAGGTAAAATAACACTGCGCCAGCGATTAAGGCATAGGCCACCACATGCGTTCCCCGAAAAACTGTATCCATATAATCTTGTAAAAGAATTCCCAAAATAACCGCTGGTATAGTGCCAATCACTAAAGCCCAGAATAATTTTCCCTCCCGCGCTCGTAAAATATTTAAAATATCTTTCCAAAAATAAACCAGCACGGCCAAACCGGTGGCTAATTGTAAAATAGCATCAAAAGAAAGTGAGCCAATTAAATCCAGGCCCATTATATTTCTAGCTAAAATTAAATGACCGGTAGAAGAGACTGGAATAAATTCCGTCAGTCCCTGCACTAATCCCAAAATGGCTGATTGCAAAAAATCCATATTTTAGTTTTTCATTATATCTCTTAACTGGCAATATTCACAATCCTTATCATCACACTTTTTATCCCAAAAATCCAAATTGGCGATATGGAGGGCCGTCTCACCAATTAGAGCCAAAACTTCCTTTTCATCCTCGGCTGTAATATCAAAAATTTCTTTTTTATAATTTCCCTTATCGTCGGACTCAATAAAATCCAATTCCCCAGTCTGCATCTGATATTTACCCTTCTCATATTTATCCAATAATATTTTATAAAATACCAATTGCCTCTTATAATTTCCATCTCCCGATTTTGTCTTCCCCTCTATCTGATTTCGCGAAAGTGGTTTTCTGGTCTTATAATCCACGACATTCACGGTGCCATCATCTTTTATTTCTATTTTATCCAATTGGCCTTTTAAGAGGATTTTATTCCTGCCCGAATCTATTTCAAAGGCGGGTTCGCTTTCATCAGATGATAGCTCGGCATACACCCCCACAATATTAAATTCATTAATAACCGACCGACTCCAACTATTCTGATAATAATTATACCAACCACCAAGCGATTCTTGACCTTTAGAAACAGTTTCCTCAAAATCAGTCTGATTAATCGGTTGCTTGGCTAAATATTTTTCAAATAAATCTAATAATTCCTTTTTACTCAAAGCCTGTTCCTCCTTATATTTATCAAAGAAATGTTTCAAAGTATTATGCACTGCCGTTCCATACATTTGATGTTTAGATAAAACTTGAGGCAGGCGCACTAAATTGCTGAAAAAATATTGCCAAGGACATTTCAAATAATTATTCAAAGCGGTAACTGATAAACCTTGTTCAAAAAATAAAAGTTTCAAATATTCTTTATCCTTCAAATCCTGGGCTTGCGCCTGAGAAGCTGTAAAATCCTCAGCGCGACTATTATCATATTTCTCTTCCAAATCCTTAGTCTCCACAATGGAAATGAGGGCCGGATCCATCTCGCCCAAAAACTGGGATGGCAATAACGCCTTGCCCTCTTCCGACACGGCTGAGTAACTCAGATATACCTCCAGTCTAGCTCGCGTTAAAGCCACATAGAATAAACGACGTTCATCTTCAATCACATCATAATTTAAAATATCCACATTAGAAATCGGTAATTTGAATTTACGCATTTCCCGCTTATTGCCCCAATGCCCGTCAGTCAATTTAATCATATAAACATAATCAAATTCCAAACCCTTGGCTTTATGGGCCGTCATTAAATGCACAGCTTTTTCCGCCAAAGCCTTGCTCCGAGTTTTCACCACAATATTATGCTTCTCCAAAACATCCAAATAATTTATAAAATCGGCCAAGCGATAATTCTTATGACTAGCCGTCAATTCCTTCATTTGATTAAGAAGCTTATCTAGTTTATTGATTTTATCAATGGATTCGCTACTCTGTAGAATATGTTTAATAAAACCAGACTCCCGAATTAACATCTCAAAGAAATCTAATAAATCACTATTCTTGGCTTGCTTACCCCAATGCGCCAGTTTTTCATATAAAGGCGTAAAATATTGATCATTATATATAGCTTCAAAAATGGAAATCTTTTCCGCCTTAGCCCGAGCGATCATCTTATAAATATCCAAATAGGAAAGTTCTAGGAAATCTATAAATAAAGCGCGGGCTAAAATATCCGAGGCACCTAAATCATTAACCGCTTTTAATAATAAAATAATTTTGGCAATATCATTATCGGCAAAAAGTTCCTGATCCGATTCAATGGAAAAAGGAATGCCTAACTTTTCTAGGGCCCGAGCAATTAATGAAGCATCCTTATTCTCCCTATAAATCACGGCCATCTCACTGGGATTTATGCCGGCCTGTATTTTCTCCTGAATATTATCGGCCATAAAACGGTATTCATTGCGAGTTTTATTAAAAGCATAAAGACTAATGGGGATATTTTCCTTCGCACTTTTAGCCTTTAATTCCAATCTTAAATCGGCGCCAGATACATTTTTACTAATCAAGGAATGGGAAGCATTTAAAATGGCCTGGGAAGAACGATAATTATCCTCCAATTGAATCAGAACGGCCTGCGGATATAGTTTTTTAAAGTATAAAAAGTTCTCCAAAGAAGCGCCCTGGAAACGGAAGATGGCCTGCTTTTCATCTCCGACAATAAAGATATTCGGATTCTCATGGAAACCAGAAATCAATTCCAATATCTTATTCTGAGAATTATTGGCATCCTGATGTTCGTCGGCCAAAACATATTGATACTTTTCCTGCAATTGCAAAAGCAAATCCGGATTGGACTCCAGCGCCTTAATCACTTCCAAAATCATATCCTGATAATCATAGAGTTTCTTATCCTCCAGGGCCTGCTCATATTTCATATAGATTTTTTGTAATTCCTTATTCTTAGCATTTATTTTTTCCAAATCCTTATACTTCCCTTTCATCTCACCCTGATATTTGCCTTTCTCATGATATAAATCCGGTATCAATTCAAAATTTGCCGTCTGCTTATCTAAAATTTTCACCAAATCCGTTGGTGAAATATTTTCCTGTTTTAAATTATTTATTTCACTAATCAGGGCGCGCACATAATGATAGGTATCACCAAAGGGTCGTAATATTTCTAATTTAGTATTATCAATTATTTCCTCCAATATTTTTATCTGATCAATATCAGTAATATTTTGAGCGCTGATAATCCGTGGAAATTCTTCCGGATAATTTTTAATAATATCATTACAAAAACCGTGAAAAGTATAAATATTTACTTTATAAGCCGAACTGCCAATAATATCCGCTAGCTTCTTACGCATGGAATAGACGCCAGATTCCGTAAAAGTCAGAGCTAAAATACTGTCGGCACTGGTATCTGTGCGTTTTAAAATATTAGCAATACGCAAAGTCAGAATGGAGGTTTTCCCGGTCCCCGGCCCGGCAATGACCATCACTGGCCCCTCAATGGCCTCCACCGCTTCCCTTTGCTTGGCATTCAGCTGTTTATATTTGTCCTCAAAAGTCATGACTGTATTCTAACATAATCTAAACCCAACCGCCCCAAAACCACCCCCGCGTCAGAACACAGACCTCTCCTAAGAAAGGAGAGGTAGAAAACAGTCACAGGGCTTGTTTTTAAGTATCTTTCTCTGTTCCGCTAAACTATTAATAAAAAAATCTTGTTTAATCTGGCCGGTGGCCAATTTTTTATCTAAAGGGGTATAATGCTTATAATTTCTGGCCTTGAATTCCATAACTAAAAGCTGATGTCGCTTATAAAGAGCCCTATTCTTCCCCGCCCAACGCAAAGTTTCTGGGTGATGAGCATAACCACCCTTCATTTTATGCTTTGTTAAAATATTCCAAAGACCATGTAATTCACGGTGCTCAGCCAATAAATGCTTTCGACAAAGATATTTCGGATTTATATCCCAAATACGCAAATTATTTACATCTGTGGAACCTCCTTACCACCCTTGGCCAAAACCACAATCATCCATAGGGCTGACAAACCAACTAAGGCATAAACAAGAGTTTCTAACCAGGAGACTGATCCAAATAAGAAATTCACTAAATTAAAATTCAAAGCTACTAATCCCCAATTTAATCCTCCGACCACTACCAAGACGGCAGCGACCCAATCCAATGCGCCTAATTTTTTCATTTTTATGTTTTATTATTATTTTTATTAAAATTTTACATGCGACCTTTACTATATATTAACATATTTTCCCCCATCCCCAAAGTAACCCATGGGTTACTTCACTTTTTATCCTCCCCTTCACAGCACCAACCACACAAAGACTTCCCCCTCCTTAGTCAAGGAGGGGTGTCTATTCTGATAGACGGGGTGGTTGTCTTAATGCTATACTATTTATATGTTTAAACCATTTGCCGAACGAGACAATGAAAAAATGAAAGAAGTATTAATGAATCCTGAGGCGGAAGCACCAGCGGTGCATTACTATATGATTCGTGGGGGGAAAGATAAAACTAATATTACGGTATGGGAATGTGGAAAAGTCGGTGATGAATACATAAAAACCTATGGACATTATCATGTCGGCGACATTTCCGAAACTTATTCTATAATTCAGGGTGAAGGAATTTTATTATTACAAAAAAGAAAAATTGATGCCGATGGCCAAACAATTGATGATGAGATTGGAAGTTTTCAGGCTAAAAAAGTAAAGGCGGGTGATAAAATATTTATCGAACCTTCACTAGGGCATTTGATTGTGAATACCGGAAATATTTGGCTAGTTACTTCTGATGACAGTCCGGTCTATCCAGAGGATGTGGATCCAGTTGGTTTACCTGGTCACGCTGATTATCTAGCTGTGCAAAAGATGGGCGGTTTTGCCTATTTTGTGGTGGAAAATGGCGGCGTCCCCACCTTACTCAAAAATCCAAAATATAAAGTAGTGCCAGAAGCAGAAATTGAGTAAAAACTGGAATTGTTTGATTTTAAAATGTCTGGCCGAGACTTCTGAGCGAGGAAACCCGAGGACTTTTAAAATTAAACAATTCCAGTTTTTATAATTTAACTTCCACCTCATGATCCTTATCATCATCAATCAAATTGATAGTATGACCGGAGAGAATAGTGTTGTCTACTTTTATAGTTTTAATGCCATCACCCTTAGCCGAGAATTTCATATTTAATCGGGAAGAAGGAAAATCTTCAAAGGCACTAGAATTATTTATCACTCGAATATTATATTTGGTATTTTTATAAGTATATTTCAAAGAGAATTCTGGCCACTCTTTTGGTATGCAAGGATCAATTTCCATTTTATCAGCCTTGATTTTAATACCCAAAATATTTTCAAATATGGCACGATACATCACACCGGCAGAACCAGTATAC
>CAZIYU010000011.1:0-14668 GCA_964543595.1 uncultured Candidatus Saccharibacteria bacterium
AAAGTTTTAATCGGTAGTATTATTTTTTGTTTGATTATTTTAATTTTGGATTTGGTTTTTACTCAATTATTAATTAATAAAATTGTAAAAATAAATGATAAGGTTAAGCAGTTAAATATTTCCTCACAAGAAAGGGAGAATGAATTAAACTTAAGGGATTCAATTTTAAGTTCTCAACCCAATCGAGAAAAATTAGAGAGTTTTTTTGTGGGGTCAGGTAATACAGAAACCGTGGCGTTTACCCAGTACTTAGAGGACTTAGCTTCACAGTATAATTTAGAACAAAAGAAAAATTTGAGTACAGAAAAGATTCCTGAAATTAACTCCACCGAGTATGTTTCTAGTTTAAGGTTTAAGCTAAACGTCGTTGGCACATGGTCTAATATTTTTAATTTTTTACAAGCCGTGGAAAATATGCCTAAATTAGTTTATTTAAATAGCGTTTCTCTATCTTTGGGTTCAAATATAAGTACCACCAAGGGTATAAAGTCAGGGTCAAATATTTGGTCAGCTGATCTAGATTTTTCCGTGGCCCAATTACAATAATTATTTTAATTTTTTATGAAAAAGCTTAACTTTAAAAAAATATTTACTTTAGATAGGTCTGTAAATTATACTAAACCTAAAATTTACAATCCAATTACTATAATACGGGATTGGAAAATTATTGTATCCTTATTTGCTATTGGTTTAATTTTTATCTCTGTTTTAGCCTGGAAAATATATTTGAGTGATAAGATTGGTGGGGGATATTTGACACCAGAAATACCACCAGCTAATTCGGTAATGAGAGAGATTGATGAAAAGAGTTTGGATGCCAAAGTTTTGTTTTTAGAAAATAAACAAGCGGAGTATTTAAAATTCAAAGCCAATCAACCAAAACTAGTTGACCCCGCGCTATAGATAAAATTATTGTGCCCCCTCATGGTCGTGAACCTTTGCAGGTAAGACCCCATAAGGGTTCTTTGACTAATTCCAGGATAGCACGTTTAACCCTCTCGGTATAGGGCTCTTCTATGAAATGAGACAAATAGGACCCTCCTATGGTGTCTCATTCTCGTGTCTCATTTGGGTTCTGAAATGCCAAAAAATGCCAAAAGATTTAGTAGTGACAATTAATAGTACCAAAATTAATGGCTTTAAATAAGGCTAAACAGGCACTTCCCTCTAAGGCTAGTCTTTTTATTGGGATTTGATAAACCCTGTCCGCTAATCTTTACAAACAGATATTTCTGTGTTCCATTGTATTATTTCCCTTGTATACTCTTGTGCACATTACCGCGTCTGTGATATACTATTACCAGTCGAGATTAACAAAATAAATTATAAACAAAATGAAATTAAATTTGATTATAAAATCATTACGTGAGGATAAGGGACTTACCCAAGAGAAGCTAGCTGAAGAGGCGGGTCTTACTAGGGGCTATATTTCACGAATGGAAGGTGGCACCTATTCTGTTGACTCCCCATCAATCAAGACACTTCAAAAAATTGCCAAAGGTTTAAGTGTGCCACTGGAGTTTATTCTTTCTAAAGCTGGCGTAACCCAGGAAGATTATATCAAAAATGCCAGTACCCCGATTTTTTTGCGAGCCAAATATAATTTAGATGAGGAACAGATTCGTTCAGTCGAAACGTACATTCAACTCCTCAAAAAGCAATTAAAAGATTAATTTTTTACTAAGATGATTCCCACTCCCTGGAAAATATATGCCAAAAACAAAGTAAATGAAATCCTCAATGAGGTATCTGGTTGCTTGACGCTCAAGACGCCTATTCCAATAGAATCTGTGGCCGAGTTATATATTGGGGATGTAAATATCATCACACGTATGGATATTAACTTTCCCCCAGGAGTATCTGCCCTCGCAAAAAAAGATATGGAAAATGGTTGGCTTATCGTTGTTGATGGAAAAGAATGTGTTCAGCGTCAACGGTTTTCATTGGCTCATGAGCTGGCCCATATCGTCCTTCCTATGCACCAAGCTAAAGAAATGCACTGCTCAACTGATAGCAATGGCTGGGATGAGGACTTATGCGATCAGTTTGCTGGAGATATTTTGATGCCAGAAAATATGGTCCGCACGATGTATCAAGTAAACCCGAAACCATTCGTTGGAGATATAGCAAAAGCTTTTAAGGTTAGTCGACCCGTAGCTGAGATCCAACTTAAGCGATTAGGTTTACCCTTTAATTTAAACGCGGGTTAACCCCCTATATTTTTTTGTCTAGAGAGTTTCTTTTACTTCACACCTTAGTAGCTTATAACATACATACATATGAAAATAGAACAAATACCAATTAAAGAACTTAAACCAGCCACCTATAACCCCAGAAAATGGGACGATAAGGTTATTTCAGATATGACCGAAAGTATCAATCGCTTCGGTCTTTGTGACCCCCTAATCGTAAACGGCTCACCAGAGAGAAAAAATATTGTGATCGGTGGGCACCTTCGTCTCAAAGTAGCGACCCTTCTCCACTTTACCGAGGTACCAGTCGTATATTTAAATATCCCAGAGCTTGAACGTGAGCAGGAGTTAAATTTAAGATTAAATAAAAATTTAGGAAACTGGGATGAAGAACTCTTGAGAGCTTTTGACACCAGTGTGCTTATGGACGTTGGCTTCACACCAGATGAGCTTAATAATTTCTTTGACGACGTTTTGGAGATATCTGATGACGGTTTCAATGTTAATGAGGGATTAGCTAAAATTACTACCCCAGAAACTCAACCAGGCGACATATACGAGCTCGGTGGGAATATGTTAATTTGTGGGGACTGTCTCGATGAAAATGTAGTTAAAAAACTTATGGGTGATCACAAAGCTAGTATGATCTATTGTGACCCACCCTATAACATCGGTATGGACTACCGAAAAGGTATCGGCACCAACGGTAAGTATACGCCTGATAAATATGTAAATGATAATAAGAAGGTTGGAGAATATGAGACTTTTATCGAAACTTCCCTGAAGAATGCTCTGGCGGTGAGCAAACCTGACACACATATTTTTTACTGGTGTGATGAAAAATTTGCTGGTCTGATTCAGAATATTTATAGCAAGAATGATATTACCAATAGACGTATTTGCTTCTGGGTGAAAAACAATTTTGACCCAACTCCTCAGGTCGCCTTCAACAAAGTAATAGAACCATGCATCTATGGCACGAGAGGTAGTCCAGCACTTAACCCCAACCTTAAAAATCTTTCCGAGGTCTTAAACATGGATGTTAATTCAATTGGTCTTTATGATGACCTGATGAGTATTGTCCAAATGTGGTTAGTTAAACGTGATAATGCAGTTGATTATGAACATCCGACTCAAAAACCGATTTCTCTAAATGAAAAACCAATAAAACGCTGTACCGCACCAGGCGAAATTATACTGGATTTATTCGGCGGAAGCGGTAGTACTTTGATTGCCGCTGAGCAACTTAAAAGAAGGGCTTTCCTAGTCGAGCTTGACCCCACTTTTTGCGACTTAATCATCAAACGTTATGAACAATACACCGGCAATACCGCCAATAAAATCAATTAAAATATGGAAGCTTGGTAAGCACCGCCTTATTCTAGGTGATGCCACTAAAAAAGAAGATCTGGCTAAACTAATTGGGCAGGAGAAAATTACGCTAGTTCTAACTGACCCACCCTATGGAGTTGGCTACGTTGAAGGTAAACAGGATTTCCTAAAAACTATCCAACGTGATGGCAAAGGAAAAGAATTTTCAGTCATCCAGGGTGATGGAGTTGATGCTGATTATTATGAATTTTCCGTAAAGTGGTTGGAGGCAGTTAAGCCACATTTGAAAAATAAAAATTCTTTTTATATCTTCAATGGTGACACTAAACTTCGAGAATTACTTAATGCTCTCTATGACCTAAAATATACGAAGTCTGCTATCCTAATTTGGCTTAAAAATCATATTGTCGTTGGCAGGAAGGACTATCATCCACAACATGAGCTAATCGTTTACGGTTGGTATGGGTCACATCTCTATTTCGGCAACAAAGACAAGACAGCCTTATTTTTCCCAAAACCGAATAAGAGTAAACTTCATCCGACAATGAAACCTCTGGCTCTTTTACGACGCCTCATCTACCACAGCACAAGGCCCGGAGACGTGGTTTTAGACCCGTTTGGGGGATCAGGCTCAACAATGATCGCCTGTGAGCAACTTGGTCGAACTTGCTTTATGTCCGAACTGGATGAGTCTTACTGTACGACGATAATTGAACGCTGGGAAAAGTTAACCAAACAAAGGGCAGAGTTGTTGGTGTAATTATATGATTAATTTTTATGACAAAGGACGATGCCGACAATTCAAAAACGATAACTGTTTACAAAAAGCAGGAATTCGAATCATATGTCCTTTGGCGTTCCATGCCATCCATTCTGCGGGGCCAGCCGAGACATGTGATAGAAAAACTTGGTGTCGACGACGAACTGGCCATGTCACTTTTGGATATAAAGAATCAGACAGAGTTTGCTAAACGTTTCGGCATTAAAGATCTGGGCACTTTGACGGAATGGAATAAAAGAATAAATGAGAATGGCGGTTTGATGAAGGATATCGTCAGTTGGGCAAAAAAGCTTACCCCGAATGTCATCTCCGCATTATATAGAGAAACAACTAAAAATGGTCGAGCCGCCGAGGTCAAAGCTTGGATGGAAATAATTGAGGGAATGTAATCAAAAATATGAATATGTATGAAGAAAATAAAAAAAGTTTAACGATTGATGAAGCCGCCATTATCCTGTCTGATACTTTGCAAGAGGTGGCCGAAAGGAGAACAACTATTCGTCGAGCTTTAGCTATATCCCGCCTAGCCCTCGCCTTATCCAAAGTTCTTGAAATACAAAATCTCCGAGATCGGGTCGAATTCCTAGAGCAAACATTAAAAAAGAGAAAATAAAATGAGAAATATATCAACCATGTTAAATAGAGGAAACCTTACGCCCCGCGAGCGGTATATTCTTCTTATTCAAAATGATGTTCAGCGGATGAAAACTGGTAAAGATATTTTGACTCCCGCTGATAAAGAAGCTTTGGAAAATTGGAAAGCTCAAAATAATACGGAAGCGGATCAATGGAATCGCCTGAATGACGCCTGGAAGCATAGTGGTCGGATGGAAGTCGAAGCCGAATTCGTATACAAAGATGCCCAGGTGTCTTACATGGCACAACTCCCATTTATTTTGAAACTATTAGACTACCCACTTTTTCATAGAATGAGCAGAAGTATGGAACTGTTAGAAAAAGTCAAAAGGGTGACAATTGAGCAAGCTTTAGAGATCGCTTCTAAACAGAAGGCAGAAAAAATAAGAAGTGGACTAGATTTTGATTATGCCGTCTATCAATTGGCTTTTGAGTCATTAAGCGATGCTGACAAAAAAAGAATGAACGAATTGTATCCTGATATCGAATGTGACCATCAATACCTAGATCAGGAGGAAATTATCGCCGGCCTATTTGATGGAAAGGAAACACTTAGCCAGGAGGCTAAAGAGAAATTAGCATCTCTTGTAGCGGAACGTGCATATAACAAATATGCAAAAGAATATCAGCTGTTCCATTATTTTGCCTGCATACCAATTCTTGAAGTTGCTAGATATTTTCTCACTGACAAAGGAATAACTTTCAAAGGACCACCTTCACCAAAAAATCAGGAGGCTGACGAACATTTAGAAAATACCTATCAGGACGTCACCAAAGCTATGGAAGAGTATTCTAAGCAACACGGCATCAGTATAGAAAGTATGCTAAAAGAAGCCTGCTTACGGTGGCTTAATAATGGTCTACTTAATGAATATCAACCATTAGTTACAAGCAATACGGCTGATTTACTGAAGAGGTGGTTTACCAAGCGAACAGAAGCAAAAGATCTATTGCTTGAGTATGTTAAAAATAGGATTCTAAAATTACGAGAAAGAGGTGAAGATGAAAATAGACTGACTAAACTTTGTAGCAAGAACCTTTGTGATGCGGAACTTAAAAATGTCCGTAAGTTTATGAAAAATATCGGCGGAGAGATTACTGAAAAAACTGAAGAGGAAGAAAGACTAGCTTATGAAAAATTCACCGAACCAGTTATTACTGGTGAAAGTCTTTATTCTTGTAAGAAGAGCCATAAATTTATCAAAGAGTTTAAAGAAAGAGCAGATGAATATCAACCAAACCTAGGTATTGTTTATAATGACGATGATCCAGAACAGATAAATGGTCACTTGGACCGGGAACTTCTGATTTGTAGTTTAACCAAAGATGGAAAACCGACTTTTCTCAGCCCACATGAGATGTCCATTACTATAATATCTGGAATAACAAAAGGAATGAATATGTTTGAGGAAGAAATCATTGAAGGAAAGAAATTTCTTAAATTTGAAGATGAATTATACAAGAATACTTTTGTTGAAAGATGTAATAGTCTGATAGATAGTTATTCCAAACTATTAGCATTCGAGGGAATAGTTAAAAAACTGGCAATAATATTTGAAGCTGATTTAACATATCGTGTACGAGAGCATATCAAGATATTAAGGACGTATTTAGAGGAGATTAATCGGGCTATCCGTAAAGCAACTAATACTGAGCCAAAAGACGATGAGCCAGACAAGTTTGGTATGCTTAAACGTACAGATAAATTGATATTTATAGATTTTGACCTGATAGATATAGACGCAATTAAGCCCGATCTAAAATCAGTCGAGGAACATGAAGGAAAATTTATGAAAATATTAGGAGGGTTTTAGGCCTTTTTATTTTTGAGGTCTTTTACCGAATTAAAAATATTTCTCAATGACGGACCAACTCCATCTTCTACAAATGCCCAAATCGTTTTATCCTCATTAACAAAAGCTTGTACCGCTCGGTGAAAGCCATCCATAATTGAGAAGGTTCCATCTCCGTTTGCTGTAACTGCGATAGGAATATCTACTTTCCTCCCAAATCTAACACCGTGGAAAGCTCCTTCACAGGGTTCCTGCCCGCTTTTCGTAAAAGTTTCCAGCCCCTCTTTCGTTGTGGGAGCACTGCTCGGCATATTATCTATTTTCTCCAGAGGGACCTCTAAAATTGGATTGAATATATAAAAATCAGGATTAATATGTTCTAAGGGATTAGGTTCGATACCCGGCTCTCTTCCTTTAAGACACTTCAGAAGATCACTCTGATAGTCTGCAAATTTATCAAATCTTAACATCTCCTGCTTCATTTTTTCTCTAAACTTAATGGTAATTCAATAAAGAAAGTCGTTCCTTTTTCTGGAGCGTTTGATTTGTAATCAACTATCCCATCGTGACTTAAAATACAGCCCTTAACAAAGGATAATCCAAAACCAGTAGCGTCAGCATTTTGTCTAATAGAATTTTTTCCAACTCCACCAGGTGTAAATAACCTAGCTTTATCTTCTGGAGCAATTCCTTTTCCAGTGTCACGAACAGAGAACAAAATCTTTTCCCCAGTTTTTGATAAAGTGACTTTTACACTTTTATGTGCATAATCGGGATCATTATAACGAATGGCATTAGTAATAAGATTTTTGAAGGCTTCTTTTAATTGTGTACGGTCACCAATTATCTGATATTCACCAGGTGCAACAGTACCCTCAAGTGACACTTTCCATTCCTTAGCGAGCGGACCCATTTCAGGAATTAATTCTTCAACGATTGTTTTTGCATCCATCGGTTTCATATCTAATGCCAGTGTTCCTTTTGAAGCGTTAGACCCACGTAAAATTTCTGTTACGTAATTTACCCCCTCAGTAGTTGCCCGTAATCCTTCTTCTAGTGCGGGTGTAGCTGTTTTAGGCATACTACCAAAAGCACCGCCTTCGAGAAATTCTGCAAAAATATATCTAGCCTTGCCGAGGAAACCTTTAATTTGATGGTTCATAATGTGGATAAGATTTTCCTGGCCTTCATTTGCAATCTTAAGTTCTCCAGCAATTTTCTCGATATGTTCCTTCTGGGCGATTTCTTTCTTCACACCACGAATGATTATCAAACCTACAATAGCCGACAACACTAAAGTAATACCAACCAATATCTGATTTACTAGATTTTCCACAAAGAAAAATTCCGAGCCAATCAATATTATCAAGGCCCATACCAAAGCCTGTGCCCCAAGTAATTTAACATCAAAAGCCTTAAAACGAACAATAAGGATACTAATAAATACCATAAATATAGGCATGCCAATCAAACCGTACATTTCAATTTGCGAATCTATTAATATACCCTCACCAGCTAAATAGGAAGCTAAAAAAGTCATGATAAAAAACGAAAATAAAAACAATTCAACCCCCATCCCCATAAGTAACATTTGTTTTTTTGAATCAGAACTGGTTATTGTAAAGAAATATTTACGAACAAATAGAGCTAAAATCCAAATCATTGCTACTAAACCAAGTGAAAAATAATAAAGCTTAAATAATAGACCTTCAAATCCATAAGCGTCACAATTTGTAATATTGAACCCTTTAATATTTATATAAGTTGATGCAAGTATAAGAACAGGAGCTAAAAGCACCAAAAAAATACTTTTTAACAAAAACGTAACATCTTTCTTTTCTAGAAATACATATACAAAATAGACAGAAAAAATTGCCAAAAAAGCAGAAAGGACACCAAAAAACGGCCAAATAAATAATAAAATATCACTATGAATATTTGTCCAGGCAATGAGGTTTAGAAATGACCATAGCGAGAAAGATACAGAAATTACGAGAAGAAGTTTATTAAGTAAAAAATGTCTGCCGTGCCAAAATACAAAGAGACTAACAATGAGGGCAACTACTGTGGTAGGTATATGCGCGTAATACAATAGTCTGGGAACATCAGAGCTAAAAAATAAATATATTGGTTCTGGAAATAAATAACAAATCATAATTTTATTCTGGATTATTCTCTTCTAATAAAGTGTCTGTATCTATAGATGGTGCGTCGGACATGATTGAAGAAACTGGCACACTACAGGCATCACCATCAATTTCTGGATCGCAATAAACAACAGAGCATTCCTGATCAGTGGGCAAACAGACACTTGCCTCAGCACAGTCTGTGATATCTGGACCACATTCTTCAAATAAATCAGGCGCATACTTTTGAACCATAGAATAAGAGTATTCTTCTGTACATTCATCATCCTCGCAACCAACAAAACAACTTTCTATCGCTGGGTCGCATTCACCTTCATACCCAACAATATAATCATGCTTAATAATAAGACGATAATACAAAGTACCCACAAATATAATAGTAAGTAATCCTAGAACATAAAGAAATATATGATTGTAAAATTTCATATTATTTTTTATTTATTTTCTCTTGAATAAAATACTGGAAATATCCTTTATATTTCTTTTGAAGTTTTTTATTTTTCCAGTCATCATCTGTAATAACACCACGACAAATGTTACTACCACACAAACATTTTAAACGATATGGCTTAACATTTTTTGATCGACACAAAGTCATCGCATAATCAAAAGTAATCTCCTCTCCAGCTTTTATATTTCGCATTGAGACAAGGAAAATCTGCCCTTTTATACCAGCGTTGGGATTACAACTATGATTGAAAAAATTAATACCCCCAAGTTCTGTCTTTTTAGAAGCACACATAGAAAGCTTTTCAGTGACCTGTATTCCATTATCACTTAAACCTCCTGGTAATTTTTCTTCATCTTGTAAACGCATAACATAACCACTTAGCACCAATAAGAGTTCGTCTTTTTTAATGTTTTTGTCTGCAAAAGTACCAAACCCGTACTTGATAGTTTTTTTTACCTTTAGTTTTGGATTAAGCCAATAAAATTTATAATTCATAAGTTTATATTATGGGGTTATTATTTCTTTTAAAAAGTAAAGAAGAAATTATATTATAACATAATTGAGCAGATCCATACTCTGTGCGTACATCATCTTTAACTGGAGATACTTCTAATATACCGAGTCCGACAATATCCTTTGTTTTTATAATTTCATTTAGTAAATTAACAGCATACCACCACTCAAGCCCTCCTTGCACTGGCGTACCAGTAGCTGGTAAATATGCTGGATCAATACCATCAACATCAATTTCAATATAAACTTTATCTGTTTTGATTGATTCTATTATTTCTTGAGTGGTTGGGTTTTCTCCCAATCCCCATTCAAAGACAGTAATTGGACTGTTGGTAAAAAATTCATACTCTTCTTTTGAATAAGATCGAATGCCGACTTGAACTATATTAAAACCAAATTCATGAGCCCTTCTCATCACAGAACAATGAGCAAACGGACTTGGGCGTGTTTGATCAGGGTTAGCGTTACTATCATCCTGCCTCAAGTCAGGGTGAGCATCTATTTGTAAGATAGTAATTGCCTTAGGATTTTCTATCTCTGAAATAGCTTGAAAGACACCAATAGACACGGAATGTTCGCCACCTAAAATAATTGGAAATCTTTTTTTATTCGAATAAATAGATTCGTACTTATTTTTTACTTTTGAGACCATATCTTCAGGATATAAATTATTTATGTCACCCATATCTAAGTGTGCTATCTGATATTTATAACCAGGTTCAGTTTTAGTATGTCTATCGAAGAATTCTACGTCTTCTCTTAAACACTTGATAATACTCATTCCTCCATCAACCGCCCCTTTTCCACCAGAGGCGGTACGGTCATAGCCAATAGTTAATAACAAGACATCAGCATCTTCAATATTTTTACAATTTATAATCGAGTCAATCATATTATTTATCTAAAGTATAACAAAGATTATTGTCCATGTGAAGCAATGATTGACAAATTTACGAATTAAGAAGCAGATACGTACCAATTCCAGTTATTATAATGGCTATAATCTTCTGCCAAATATGTTTTGCGTGTATTTTTTCTGTTATGATTTTTGGAAAAAAGATCGTTAACAATATACCAATAGCCAAGACAAAAATTGGCTGAAAAGACTCTGTAAGTAACACAAGCCCTATCGGGGCAATTAAATATGTAAAGGCAATTATAATATTTCCCGAAATATATAAAGCCTCATTCAAAACATTCAATGACAATATCTTTTTAGTATTTTCTCTCATCGCAATTAAAAAACTATCACGATAAGATCGGATAAAGATAAAAATTAATATACCGGATACTGTAAGCATTAGGTGCTCCCAAAAAAGTGATCGCCATAAATTCTCTTCCAAGGCGACACCTTTAAATAGCACGGACCCAAGAGCCCAACACAGACCAGCCGCCAACATCGGCAAGACTGTTTTACGACGAAGTTTAAACTTGTTTTCTGCATCTACCTCAAAAGAAATAATTGTTGTGCCAAGTATGATTATGGCCATAGCAATAATTTGCATCTTTGACAAAATCTCACCTAATATGAAATAACTTAATATAGAGCCGAAAACAGGGACTAATTGGTAAAATACAACTACAATTGAAGCTTCCTCGTCTTTAAGCGCTATCAAATAAAACCATATAACTAAGACATTTAAAAGTCCAACTATCGAGAGAACAAGAATCTTAACACCACTAACATCAAATACAGTATTATCTATAACCAATAAAATTGGTAAGACAAAAAAAGAAATTAATGAAGAAATAAGAAGAATTGTACCAACCCCCCCTTTTTTAAAGATCTTTTCCAAGAGAATCTTATCGATAAAATTAGTCGTGGCATACAAGAAGGGCCCTATTAGTGCTATAAAAAACCAAGTCATAATTTTATATTATTTCAGCAAATTATATTTACTGTTAATATAATTATAACAGATAAAACCTAATATTAAAAGTCTTTTTGATTTAATTGTCTATATCTGATACACTAATAAGAAGATGAAAATATTGTTTATTTCAAGAGATTTAATAGCTGGTAATCTGGCCTATTTATTAAAAAATGAAGGCCATGATGTAAAATTGTATATTTCCGAGAAGGGTAGGAGAAATAATTTTGATAATCTGGTTGAAAAAACAGAGGATTGGAAAAAGGAAATAGAGTGGGTTGGCAAGGACGGTTTAATTATTTTTGATGATGTCGGTTGGGGTAAAAATCAAGATAAATTAAGAAAAAAGGGATATCTAGTTGTTGGTGGATCAGCTGGTGGTGATAAATTAGAGATGGATAGAGAGTTTGGACAAGCTATATTTAAAAAATATGGACTTAAAACTGTACCGTTAGTAGATTTTGATGATATTGAAGAAGCTATTTTATATGTTCGTAAAAATAAAAACGCCTGGGTAATAAAGAGAAATGACGGTATGTCTAAATTTATGAGTTATGTCGGTCTCTTTGATGATGGACGAGATGTAGAAAACCTCCTAATAAACTACCTACAAAACAAACAACTCAAAAAAGCCAAGATTACTTTACATAAAAGAGTACTAGGAATTGAAATGGGTGTCGGGCGATATTTTAATGGTCATGATTGGGTTGGACCAATTGAGATTAACTTTGAACATATCAAATTTATGCCTGGTGATATTGGTCCCGCAACCAGTGAAATGGGCACACTCGCCTGGTATGATGATAACGAGAAAAACAAACTTTTTCAGGAAACGCTAGAAAAGATGAAACCTTATCTTAAGGAAATAAATTTTAAAGGTGATTTTGCTCTTAATTGTATCATTAACGAAAATGGTCCGTATGTTTTAGAAGCTACATCCCGTTTTGGTTCACCGATTATTCATCTACAGTCGGATATTCAAAGTTTAAAATGGTTTGATTTCCTATTAGCGATTGCTAAAGGTGAGAATTATGATCTGAAATGGAAAAAAGGTTATGGTGTTGTCCTTGGTTTGATGGTGCCACCTTTTCCTTATGCAAAAAAATTAAAAGGAAGTCTTTCCTTTGGAGTAAATATTTATTTTAAAGATTTTTCCGATGCAGATTTTAAACATATTCACTTTGAGGAAGTTTCCAAGAGGCTTTGTACCAAAAATAAAGAACTAGCAATAGATACAGGCCTATACTATATCTCTGATAACCGTGGATATATCTTATATGTCACAGCAGTCGAAGACACCCTAGACAAAACCCAAGAAAAAATATATAAACTAGCAAAAAAAATAATTATTCCAAAAGTGATTTACCGCAATGATATTGGTGTTAACTTCAAAGATCAGGAGAAACTTCTAAAAAAATGGGGATATCTTGATTAATAAAGATTCTCAATAGGAAATTTAGTTCCTCTTTTAACAAAATTAGTTTCTATATCCTTTAAATCAAAAGCTTCCTTAAAACGTCTTAAAACTAGATCCTTATCCAAGCCATCCTTACAAGAGTAAACATCGGCACTAACAAAGCCTTTCTTAGGAAAGGTGTGAATACTAATATGGCTTTCAGCTATAACCACAAACCCACTCCAACCGCCAGGGTCTTTTTTATCATTACTCTTTGCAAAATAGACGACTGGTTCTGATAGCTTGGACATACCTAGTTCATCTGGAATCTTATTTAAAAGCTCTGATACTAAATCCTTATTATCAAGTTTTTCTTTATTACCAAAATAACCATCAATCATTAAATGCTCCCCAAAATTTAAGGTCTTCATTTTATTTGTCATCATAATCTATTATTAGAAAATTTATTAACATAATCATTATATTTATCCCAATCAATTCCACTCTCTTCAACCATTAATCTTTCTATTTTCTCCGCGAATATATGTTCCTTGTAATATGGTGCATAGATATTTCCACCAGGCTCCGAATCATCACCAGCTTTTCTTTTAGCTTCATAATCCACATCGAACTTAGTAATTTCTTCATCAGTAATACCCTTATTTTCACACAAAAATTGTTCAATCATCTCGTGGAGAGCAACAAAAAATTCATACTGTCGGTTGCCCATTTCTGAGATTCTGATCTCGTCTTTATCTCCTTTCTTCCAATAATCACCAACCGTATCGTATCTTTGGTCATTATCGGGAATTGTTTTTATTTCAATATTTAGCATATATATAAATATAATAAAACATTTTATCAAAAATAACAACACAAACACTAAAAAATTAAAATGGTGCAAAACCCGAATTCAACCTTAAATGCTCTTCTTGTATGTTTTTTGGCATATTATACATATTAATTAATACTACTAAAAAGTGCCAAATGTGTTTAGACATTACCCGGATTAATGACTAACCTCAGATACATATTGCACTCATTAATCAAATGGGCGCAAAATGAAAATTCATTGTAAATACACCGGTATCAAAGGGTTTTTGACAGTCTACAACTGTGCGGTAAGGTATCGGTATATGATTACCGAAATTGCCAAGAGGAGGCATAAAATCCTCATCCATTGGGAGAAGCACGGTCTGTCGTCGACGATCGATGCTTTTGGAGTTTTGAAGAGAACCCTTCACAATTGGAAACGAGCTCTCAAAGATGGGGGTGGTAAAATTGAATCTTTGAATCCAAAATCCAAAAGACCTAAAACTACCAGAAAACGATCTTGGGACTACCGTATCTTAGAAGAAATGAAGAGACTACGTAGTGCCGAAGTCCACCCCAATCTGGGAGCTGAGAAATTACACCCACTGATCGAAGAGTTCTGTGATGTTTTGGGAATCAAATGCCCAGGTTCAACAACGGTTGAAAGATTAATCAAAGATTTGGGTGGTTTGCGAACACACCCACAGAAAATTACTGGTACCGGACGAATTGTAAAGGTGAAC
>CAZIYU010000012.1:0-14077 GCA_964543595.1 uncultured Candidatus Saccharibacteria bacterium
AGGACCTCTTCCTTAAAAGGGAATTGCTCTACCAGCTGAGCTATGGGCGGATATTTATTGCTGAACTAAAAAAATATAACAAAAAACAGTCAAAATGTCCACTATAATTTAATAGTTGTATTACAGTACGGGGATATCAACTGCCCAGAGGCCGGCGCCGGTGAGGAGGAGAGAGACACAAATGGCAGCAAGGAGGAGATAAAAAACCATATCTCTTTTTAGAATTGATTCTTCCTCATATTCAATTAATGTTTCGCTAATAGCGATGACCGCGAGAATTAAGGCCACTAATTGAGTATAAGCCCCAATTATTAATAATAAACCACCGATAATTTCAATAATACCGAGTAGGCCGGTAAAAAAACCAGCTGGTTTAATATGTAAAATATTTAAGGAGGCTTTCCAGCCAGCTCTTTCTTTACCAAGTTTTAATGAACCGAGATTAAGAAATATAAAACCAATAACTATCCGCAGAATAAATGGGGCTATCAGTGAGAAAGTGAATAATTCTGGAAAAAGATTAAATGTTTGCATCTAAGTATTGTATCATATAATATAAAATTATGAAGACAGTAGTAATTTTAGATAATATCAGGAGTAGCCATAATGTAGGTTCTATTTTTCGGACGGCCGATGCCCTCGGTATTGGACAGGTTATTTTGACTGGCACCACACCAGCACCCATAGACCGTTTTGGGCGACAGCGGGCGGACATTGCTAAAGTGGCTTTAGGAGGCGAGAAAAGTGTAAAGTGGCAGTATGAAAAGGATATTTTGGTGGTCATTAGGAAATTAAAAAAAGAAGGCTTTCAGATAATCGCCATTGAGCAGGCCAAAAATTCGGTGGACTATAAAAAAATAAAAATAAAAAATAAAACAGCTTTTGTGCTAGGGGAGGAGGTGAAGGGGGTGGCACTGGCCATTTTAAAATTAGCTGATACTATCGCTGAAATCCCGATGCATGGGCAAAAGGAATCGCTTAATGTTTCTGTGGCCTTCGGCGTAGCCCTATTCCGGATTTTGAATATGTAGTTTTAACCCGCAAAAACTATTCAAATTATTTGGTCCTCGCGTATTTTGACCGGCCTTATCGGCAACAGGACCGGTCTCAAAACCAGACACAAACAATTTGAATGTTTCTTGCGGGTTTTTCCTTCCCCTCCCATTAGTTAAGGAGAGGGGTTAGGGGTGAGGTTGTTTATCTCTGACATACAGCACAATAATGTGTGCCCCGGCCAGTATGCTTAGTTTTTAAAATAAATGACTTACAGCGTTTACATTTTTCACCTTGGCGACCATAAACCATGAGATAGGGGACAAAACCACCTAATTGACCATTACTGCGGAGATAATTTCGAGAGGAAGTGCCTTTTTTCTGAATAGATAATTTAAGAACGGCAATAATATTTTTATGTAAAGCCGCCAACTCTTTTTTTGTTAGAGTTTTTATTTTTCGCATCGGTAAAATACCAGAGAGGAAAGCACTTTCATCAGCGTAAATATTACCAATGCCCGCAATTAATTTCTGATCTAGTAGAACTTGTTTCACCGTCCTATTCGGATAGTTATTTAAAATAATTTTAAAGTTCACCATGGTGAACTTGGCGGATAGCGGTTCTAGACCGATTTCTGTTTCAAGATATGTTTTTAATTTATCATCCAATATCCTTATCCACCCGAATTTTCGCATATCATTAAAATATAATTTCTCGCCACTCTTAAAAGTGAAAATTAAACGGGTGTGTCGGCCGGGTGTTTGAATGTCGTGAGTTGGATGGCCTCCCGTAATCATTTTTCCTTTGCTCGGCACAAAAATTAATTGCCCAGTCATTTTTAAATGAATAACTAAACTGACATTCTTATTTAGGTGAATAAAAAGCATTTTGGCTCGGCGCTCTAAGCCTAGAATCTTTTTATTTTTTATTATTTTTTTAAAATTTATAATGGAGCTGGGTTTAACTGTTTTAGCCCAGAAAATTTGAACATCAGAAATAACCTTATTTTTAAGGCTCTGTTCTAGCTCTCTTTTGATCGTTTCTACTTCTGGTAATTCTGGCATCTTTCAAGTGTAAAACTAAAATATCAAAATGTAAAATGACAATTTAAAATTAAAAATTCTGGGTTTGAATCCGTAATTTTGATTTTTGATATTTACATTTTTAATTTAAGTAGTTCTTCCTGAACTACTGATGCATCGCTCCAGGATTCTTTGACACCATTAGCGCGCATTATATAAGGATCGGTCCCTTTACCAGTAATTAGCACCACTGAATCCTTAGTGGCGGATTTTATCCCTTGGGCAATGGCCGCTCTTCGATCCATAATTATTTTTGGTTTTTGTTCAGTTACCCATCTAGCCATATCGGTGATAATTTCTTCGGGATCGTCATCATAAGGATCCTCATCGGTTAGGATTATTTCATCACAATATTTATCAGCCATTTCGGCCATCTCTTTTCTTTTCCATTTATCTCGCCCACCACCACAGTTGCCTAAAATACAGATTTTCTTTTTGGTTTCAAAGGTAGTATACAAGGCTTTTAATGAATCTGGGGTATGAGCATAATCTACGATAATTTCAATTCCTAAATTATTTTTAATTTTTTGGGCGCGGCCTTTTATTTCTTTTACTTTTTCTAAACCAGCTTTAATACTTTCCATACTAATACCCAGAGCGCGGGCATAGGCGACGGCGGCGAGCATATTATAAATATTAAATTCTCCTGGTAATGGAGATTCTACTTCTATTCCTTCACAGACGAATTTAACGCCATTATCGTGGCAGATTATTGGTTCGCCATCCTTGAGCGAGTAGGGGGCTTTTTTTTCTACATTTACATTTAAAAACTTATGCCCTTCTTTATCATCAATATTAGCGGAAATTATTTTTCCTTTTTTGGAAGATTTTTCCAGGGCGTGAGCAATATTTAATTTGGCTTCTAAATATTTATCATAGGAACCATGGGATTCAATATGTTCTGGCGCTAAATTGGTAAAAATTAAAGCATCTAGACTAATAAATTTATGGCGATATTGTTTGGCGGCCTCCGAGGACATTTCTAGGATAGCATAATCACAATGGGCGTTTACCGCTTGGCGCAAAAATCTTTGCAAGAAAAAACGCCCTGGCACGGTCATTTTGTGCATATTTGGTTTAGACTCGTCGCGGATTTTAAAACGCAAAGTACCGGCCAAGGCAGTTATAAAACCAGCTTCTTCTAAAATGGCATTAACGAATTCAACGGTGGAAGTTTTGCCTTTAGTGCCAGTTACAGCCACCACTTTTATTTTTCGGGCAGGGAAACGGTAAATAATCGCTCCTAAAAGTGCCAGGCTATAATGATAAGCTGGCTGGAAAAAAGTAAAGACTTTTTTGGGAATTATTTTTTTAATTTTTAATAAGACTTTTTCCATCATGATTCTTTATACCCATACTTATACTAAGTCTATTTTCCTAGATGTTTTAAGGCCGCCTTAACGCGGTCGCTGGTAGTCGAAATAGTTTTATCAATTTCTTGTAGCGCCTCGCGTGATTCTCTATGTGAATAACCCAGGGACTTGAGGGCTTCCAAGGCATCAATTTCTTCCTTTAAGTCCAGAGCAATTTCTTCATAGGAACCAAGCTTTCCCTTCAACTCCAAAACAATCTTGTCAGCCATCTTTTTTCCTAGACCGGAAACTTTTGTCAGATGAGCAGTTT
This sequence comes from uncultured Candidatus Saccharibacteria bacterium, assembly GCA_964543595.1. Lineage (GTDB taxonomy): Bacteria > Patescibacteriota > Minisyncoccia > Phycocordibacterales > GWA1-40-21 > CAIJXO01. The sequence goes on from CAZIYU010000012.1 coordinate 3,700, forward strand.
CACCAGAAGAGACAGCTTTACGGAGAGCGGGGACATTAGCGACATTTAAAATTCCCAAAGCCGTTTTTGGTCCAATGCCGGAAATAGTATTTAATAATTCAAAAAAATCTAATTCTTCCTTATTAGCGAAACCGTAAAGATCCAACGCATTTTCCCGCACCGCTAAATAAGTCCAGACTCTAGCTTTTTCATTTTCTTTAGTTTTACTGATTAGCTCGGTGGTGCCATATACCTTATAACCAACGCCAGAAACGTCGATGATTAGGAATTTATCCGTTTTATAAACAATGGTGCCGTTTAATTGGGAGATCATGGCTGAATTGTATAACAATTCAGCCAAAATTGAAAATGCAAAAATCAAAATGCAAAATTTGCATTTTTGTTTGGTCTGTGTTAATGTTTCTCCAATCAAGATATTTTGCATTTTGATTTTTAATATTTAAATTTAATACCATGCCGATAACATCATCAGCTAAAAAGGCCTTAAGCGCTTCAAAAAAGAAAGCCACATATAATCTTAAAAGAAAGGATGCTATTTCTGATACCGTAAAGAAAATCAAGAAATTAATTGTCGCTAAAAAGGTTAAAGAAGCTGAGGCTTTATTACCAACTGCTTTTAAAGCCATTGATAAAGCTTGTAAAACAAATTTAATTCACAAAAACACCGCGTCCCGCAAAAAATCCCGTCTAGCCAAAATGCTCACTAAAGCTGGAAAATAAATTTAAAAAAACTATTCGTTTGAGACGAATAGTTTTTTGTGTTACTCTATTTGAATTGCTCTCATCGTTCAACGGATAGGACACTTCCCTGCGAAGGAAGAAATCCAGGTTCAATTCCTGGTGGGGGCACCAGTTAGAATCCCAAATACTCCATCACTTTGTGGGAGGCGGGTTCGGCGAGTTCTTTTTCTTCCAGAAAGTCACGGAGGACAGTGGCGATATCATCGGCACTTTCCTCGTGAACGGGAATTATAATGTAAGGAAGAACAGCCTTCTTGGATTTTAAAATTATTTTTGGTTCGCCGTGTCGTGTTTCTAGCCAGAATGATTCAATGGTGAGATAGGGATGTAAATCTTTTCCAACTATTATTCCTCGCTGATTTATTTCATAGTTAATATCTTGCGGGGCGCGGATAGCATAAAAAATTAAAATGCCAGCCGATAGGAGGATTAAAATACCAAATAAGGCATTATCAAAAATAAAAGCTAAGACAGCAATACAAATAGTAATTATCCCCACGGCCCAAAACCAATCTACACTTCTTTGATAGTGATGATATTCCGGTGCACTCCATTGTAAAGAATCTTCCATCAATTAATTATATCACATATTAAATTTTAAATAAAATAAGACAACCGCCCCGGTTCGCAGACCTGCCTGCTTCAGAAAGCATTCGGGCAGGCTCACCACCCCTCCTCAACTGAGGAGAGGATTTGATGGAATGTTACTGCGTACAACTGTATTCGCTTGAAAATCTTCATTTTTTATGTAATTATTCAAATTATGGAGGAGTCGGATAGTGGTTTATTCCAGCGCACTTGAAATGCGCCGTGCCGCAAGGCACCGTGAGTTCGAATCTCACCTCCTCCGCCTTCGCTTCGCAGTAGCAAAGCTTCGGCGAGATGAAATCCGCTGAAGATTTGCGAAGGCGAGATTCGCTTAATTTATGTATTATATTTATAATTTAAAATGTAAGGATAGATATTATATAGGTTGCACAGATAACTTGAAAGATAGAATTGGTAGACATAAGAAAGGTCAAGTACCAGCTACTGTAAATAGATTACCAATAAAGTTATATTTTTATTTTGCAATTACCGATAAATACAAAGCATTTGAATTTGAAAAATATTTAAAATCTGGTTCAGGGAGAGCTTTTTTAAATAAACATTTTCTATAAATGGCTTAGCCTCCTTCGCCGAAGTAGCTCTGGCTACGAAGGCCGAGCGGGTCTACCAAGAGTGTCACTCTAACAAAGAACTTCCTTCGGGGAGTTTTTTGTTGGAAATCTTTATAAAATTTGAATAAAGTGCTATATTTATGAAATTATCAGCTAACAAAAAATATATGCAAACAGAACCCACAAGCGAGGTAATTAAAAATAGTAAATATTATTTCTACATTGCGGTCGCCTTTGTCGCTATTCTAATGATTTCAAATACAGTGGCGGTGAAATTGATAGGATTGGGTTCACTTGTTTTTACTGGAGCTTTTCTTATCTTTCCTATCAGCTATATTTTTGGCGATATTCTAACTGAAGTCTATGGTTACAAAGCTACTAGAAAAATAATTTGGGCTGGATTTTTTACCCAAATCTTAATGGTCTTCTGCTACTGGTTGGTTCAAGTAATGCCTTCAGCTAGTGTCTGGCCAAATCAAGGAGCCTATGATTCTATTCTCGGTATGGTGCCAAGAATTGTTATTGCCTCAATGATTGCCTACTTCTGCGGTGAGTTTGCAAACTCTTATGTGATGTCAAAGATGAAAATTTTTACTGAGGGTAAACATCTCTGGACGAGAACTATTGGTTCCACGGTTGTTGGGCAATTGATTGATAGCGTTTTATTTACTGTTTTAGCTTTTGCTATGACCGTTCCAACGAATGTGTTACTTATTATGGTTGCCGTTCAATATTTTGGAAAGATTTTGTATGAAATAATTCTAACTCCTATTACTTATTATATTGTTAGGAAACTTAAACACGCTGAGGGAATTGATGTTTATGACCGAGGTATAAGTTATAACCCTTTTGGGCTTAAGGAATAAAATGAAAAGTGAGGCAATACAAAATGGAGAAAAAATAAATCCAAAGCTAACACAGGCTTTTGTTGAAGACGTCCTCAAGAAAGGCAAGGAGGGTATTTACCGTGTTGTGGTTAAGGTTGGTGATAAAACAATACCGATTGATGTTTATCCTGAAGTTTTTCCGCCTAAATCAGACTATAGTGTTAGCTCACGTTCACTATTTGAAGCCTTTGGTAATTTGAAAGGCCTAGAAGTAGCTGATATTGGCTCTGGAAGTGGAATTGAGTCCATTGTCGCCATATTAGCTGGAGCAATTCACGTGGATGCTACAGATATAAGCTCCGTAGCGGTGGAATGCACCGAGCATAATGTTGAGCTTAATAATCTGGGAGATAAAGTCTCAATTTATCAGGGAGATTTGTTTTCTGCTTTACCTAAGAAAAAGTATGATTTAATAATTGCGAATTTACCTATTGTTAATTTTAAACCAGAGCAAGAATCAGATATTATTGGAGCTTTATACGACCCTGATTTTAGACTCCATAAGAGATTACTCGCTGAAGCTAAGGAATTTTTAAGTGAAAACGGCCAGATGACTTTTTCACACGCCAACCTACAGAGTAGAGATACTGATAATCCTAATAAGGATTTTGAAATACTGGAAGCTTTAATTACGGAGTATGGTTATGAGATTGTTGAAAAGAAGGAATCGGAAGCACTAGATTATAAGTGGATTAACTACAAAATCAAACTTCCAGTGAAATAGCCTTACCAAGTGTTCACAATCGCAAATTTATTAGTAAAATTAAGCATTAGATAGGTTCTAACGTCGTCTAGTGCCCCCCGCAAAGAAGTTTTGATATAATAAAAAGATGGACTATAAATTAATCGTTGCAATAATTGCTGTTACGCTTGCCTTCGTTGGGTATATTCCATACTTTCGAGATATCTTTAAAGGAAAAACTACCCCACATTTATTTACTTGGCTAATTTGGACTTTGGCTGTCGGTATCTCCGCATCATTACAAATATATGGAGGGGCAGGTAGTGGTGCCTGGACGACAGTTGTTGTTACTTTACTTTGTCTTTTTATATTAATACTTTCTTTTAGAAAAGGAACCAAAGATATTAAAAGAACGGACATATTTTTTCTTGTTATGGCTTTAATTTCTCTTTTTCTTTGGATTTTTATTCACCAACCCATCTGGTCAGTTATTCTTATTGTGCTAACAGATCTTCTGGGTTTTGTTCCTACAATACGAAAGACATGGAATGACCCAAACTCTGAAACCCTATCTATGTATGAAATTACCGCGGTAAGACATGTTTTAAGTATTATTGCCCTGGCCCAATTTAATGTCCTTACCTTGTTATACCCAATCTCCTGGACAATCGCTAATGTATTATTTAGTGTGATGTTGATTATTAGAAGGAAAAAGATCAGTAATTAGCTTTGCTCCCCATATTCTCTCTCAATACCGTTCCAACGTCATCCCATATCTTCCGTAAATGATTCTTGATATAATTAAATTATGCATTGGTATTTGCTAGCATTTCTGTCGCCACTCTTATGGGCTGTCAGTAATCATATTGATAAGTATATTTTGAGTCGTTATCTAAAGAATGCGAATTCTGGTGTCATTGCAATATTTGCTGGTATCGTTGGCTTTTTCCTTTCCCTAATAATATTTCTTTTTTCTCCTAAGGATATTTTAGGTATCGGTCTTATAAACGGAATAATAATTGTTCTTAACGGGGCTTTACTTATTATCGCTTTTATCCCTTATTATTATGCTTTAAATAATGAGGATGCTTCTACCGTGGTTCCTCTATATCAAACTATTCCGATTTTTTCGTTTCTTTTGGGTTTTTTAATTTTAAGAGAGACAGTCACTTTAACTCAAATACTAGCTGGTATTTGTATTATTGTCGGGGCAACTCTTATCTCTATAGATCTGGGAAAGACAAAAATTGCACTTAAAAAAAGAGTACTATTTTTAATGCTTTTGTCTTCATTCTTAATTTCTATACATTTTCTAATTTTTAAATTTGTAGCAATTGAAGGTACTTTCTGGAGAACCGTATTTTGGGAATGCCTAGGAACAGTATTGGTATCTGCATTTTTACTTATCTTCATTGGTAATTACCGTAGAAAATTTGTGAGTGTAATAAAGGAAAATTCAATGGCTGTTATTTTAATAAACGTCTTTAATGAAGTGCTTAATATTGGGGCTAAACTGTTCGCCAATTATGCTAGCTTATTAGTACCAGTCGTCTTAGTTAATTTAGCCAATGGATTGCAACCAATGTTTGTTTTCCTAATTGGACTATTACTCACTATCTTTCTACCTTTTCTTGGTAGGGAGGAAATTACCAAAAAATATATTATTCAACGCGTAATGGCTATCGTTATATTACTTATTGGTACTATTCTTTTGGTTTATTAAACTCGTTCCAACGTCGTCCCATATTTTTTGTAAAAAATTTGTAGTATAATAATTGAATGCTACTTTCAATCATATTTTTTCTTTTATACATAATTATTGTAACTGTTATTGGTTTTATCTCCTCAAGAAAGGAAACGGAGGAAGATTTTATGATCGCCGATAGGAAAGTTTCAGGTATTCAAGTGGCGGCAACAATGAGCGCGGGATTTTTTGACGGAGCAACCTTATCTATTTACTTAGCTTATATTTACCAATATGGAATGTCTGCCGCATGGATGTTTGTGGGTTTGGCTATCGGTTTTATTATGCTTCGTAAATGGTATGGGGTCATAATTAAACGCAAAGCTGACGAAGTTCAGGCCTATACAATGCCAGAATATTTTTTCAAAATATTTGGTAAAAAGAACGGTTTGATGTTCTCTTTTTTATTAATATTCCAGTTTTTCTTATTAATGATAGTTAATTTCATTATTGCTGGTAAAGTTTTATCTTTAATTTTCCCATTACCATATTATGTTTCAGTAATTATTGGAGGTGTAATTATTCTAACTTACTTACTATTGGCTGGATTTAAAGCGGTAATCAGGACAGATTTTTTCCAGTTAGTAATTATGTTTGTAATGAGTTTAACTGTAGCCATATTCTTATTCGGTAAAACTTCAATTCCTGCCGTAGAATTTAATCCGATCACCCTTGGTTTTGGGAATTTGATTGGTTTCTTATTGCTCGGAAGTATTGGTATCTTGGTTGCTCCCGATCTTTGGCAACGTATCTTTGCGACAAAAGATGAGATAAATCTTAAACGTGGCCTAGGATATTCGGCAATAATTTTATCAGTTTTAGCTATTATCATCAGTGTTGTTGGTTTAACCACCAAACAATTTTTTCCAAACATCTTACCAGAAGATGCTTTAATCACTGGTTTTTCAAAATTATTACCACTAGGTCTAAAGGAGTTTGGTATGGTTCTCCTTTATGCGGTCGCCCTTTCCTCCTCAGATACTATTACTTTTGTGATCTCTTCCATTTTTACTCGTGATTTAAAAAACTATACTCAAAAATATAGCGGTGAATCTATGAAGAAAATGACAAGATTTTTCATGATAATCTTTGTATTTATAACAGTTATTATCGCAATTTCTTATCAGAATATCATTGCTCTAGGGTTATCAATGGGGAGTTTGTCGCTGGCTCTGTTTCCTGCTATTTTGGGCTCGTTCTACTGGAAACTTAACGAAAAAGCAGTATTTTGGAGCTTATTATTATCTTTTATCAGCGTAATTGTTATTTTTGTTGCAGATAAAGTTACCCCAGAAAACGCCGCCATTTCCTTACCAGTTGCTTTATTCTCTCTAATCATTTTACAGAAGGTTTTTAACCGAAAGAAAGAGATTGTTACTCAATAAAGCCGTTCCAACGTCGTCCCATATCCTCCGCCAAAACTTGACAGACGTTTTAGGTATGATATATTACGCTTGTTAAGCCTGGAGGTTTAATTGTTCATTCAACAACAAAGGAGGGTTCGAAATGAAGGTTATCCTTAACCACGAATTGGCAACAATCACGTTGTTGCCGGTGGAGACAAAAGAATTTGTAACACTCATCAATCTACTCGGCGCACTCAAGCCGGGGGATAAATTGTGTTATGGAGGGAGAAAGGATGAAGGCGAGTTTTGCGCCATAATTCTCCGCGCCGGTGGCCACGATGAGCCGAAAATTGAGAAGCATGGTTCTATCACCCATCACTTTCGTAAGTGTGTTGGCGGTATTGAGTTCGTCCTGCGTGGAAGCACGGAAGATGACAAACACGCCGTGGGCTACTTGCGCGATGTGTGTTACTACGGCTCGAACGGGTTTATCTTTCTGACCGATAGGACGGCAGAAGGTGAACGCGCACTTGTCATGACCGCAACACACTGTCAACATTGTGGCGCTCAGATGATCGATCGGGGTCGATGTGAGTGGAAGACCTGCGCCGCCTGTGCCGACAAGTGTGACCACACCTACAAGCGTGGGTTGTGTCATGGTGGTTCAGCCGAAATGGCAGGGATGGGCGAGTTCTGCACGAAGTGTGGTTGCGGTAAACTAAATGTGAAACCGGAACTACCACTGATTCGACACGGCGAGTCCAAGATGGTTCGCGTCGACAATTTGTACTAGCTCCCTCACGGTGGGTACAATACCGCTCCCTTAAACAAGGAGTGGTCTTTTTATGTCAAAATTTCCATATTCTTCTTCAAACTCGTTCCAACCCCGTAGTGGAAATCAGAATTTCACTACCGGGCAGGCAATTATCCCATAGCCCCCGCAAATTGATTTTGATATAATATCCAAATGGCCATAGATATAGAATTAACTTTGAATAGATGGGGGTTAGGAAAAATTGCCGAGAATAAATTTCAATTTTTATGCTTTAGATTTTCTAAATGGAAAATTCCTAATAAATATTCGATCTCTTTTGAAATAAATTGGCGAGTGAAGGAAGAAAATTCCTTAAAATAAGCTTACTTTATAAGGTTATTTTGGGTAGTTAACATCTATTTGACACATGTTAAGCTATTTGCTAATATCTTAACATCTCATTAAGAGATGTTAAACCATGAAATTAGGTAATTTCATTCAACAACCACAAGGATTCAAAGCTTTTGTCCCAGACTATTTTCCACCGAAAGAAAAAATCCTTTTTAATTCTTTGACCGAACAGTTACATTCTCGGGCGGCTTTTGCTTTAGGTAAATTAGACGGAATTACTCAACTTCTACCTGACTTAGACTTCTTTATTTTTATGTATGTAAGAAAGGAAGCATCTTTATCAAGTGAAATTGAAGGTACACAAGCCACAATGAGTGATGCAATTAGAGCGGAAACTGAAATAACAAAAGATTTACCGAGAGATGTAGATCGTATTTTACACTATATAAAAGCAATGAACGAGGGTCTTAAAAGATTGGAGTCGTTGCCTTTGTCTTTGCGCTTGATACAGGAAGTCCATAAAACTTTGTTAGAAGGTACAGGAGATGCACCCGGAAAAACTCCCGGTGAATTTAGACGATCACAAAACTGGATTGGTGGAGCTTCTCCGACTACTGCTCGCTTTGTGCCACCTCCAGTTTCTGAAATGCAAAGATCCCTAAGTGATTTTGAAAAATTTCTACATAGCAAGGAAGAAATCACCCCTCTCATTAAAACTGCCCTTGCCCATGCTCAATTTGAGACTATTCACCCATTTTTAGATGGAAATGGACGTGTGGGTAGACTTTTAATCACTTTTTACCTTTGCCAACAGGGCATATTAGAGCGACCAGTACTTTATCTATCTGAATTTTTCAAGAAAAATAGTCAATCTTACTTTGATTTACTTGAGGGATATCATAACCGAGGTGAGGTTGTTCCGTGGGTTAATTTTTTCCTTGAAGGAGTGGCTACTGTATCAGAGCAAGCTATCAACGTATCAAAAAAGATAAATAAAATTAGAGAAGAAGATATAAAGAGAATCCAAGACCTTGGAGGTAGTCGTGCAAAGAACGGAATGATTGTTTTACGAAAACTTTTCGAACTACCAATCATGAATGTAAGAAAGGTGGAGGAATGGACTGGTTTATCACGTCCAAGTGCAAATGCTCTAGTTAAAAAATTCATGGAATTAGGCATTTTAGAGCAAAGAAACCGGAAAACCACATACGGTCGTGATTTTGAGTATAAAAGATATTTAGAGATATTTACGGCTGAATAGTAGCTATATTTTTAAATATTACCGTTCCAACCCCGTAGTAGAAATATGAATTTCACTACCGGGCAGGCAGTCGTCCCATAGCCCCCGTAAGAGGTTCCTAGTATACTAGGAACTAGGAACTATGTATGCTATACTCTATTGTATGGAGATTAAAACTTCACAAAAAATAATAGATTATATTAAAGAAAAAGGTCAGGCTTCTGGCCGTGAATTAACCCAGTATTTGGGCATTACTTCAAGGGCGGTAAGGAAACAACTAAACGGTCTATTGGATGAAAAAATCCTTTATAAAATTGGTAAACCACCAAAAGTTTTTTATTTGTTGGCAGAAAATAAAAAAGAAGTTACTGAAACAAAAATAGATTCAAAAACTAAAAAACTAATCACTGAAAATTTTTTTCTTATTACCCCAAGCGGTGAGCGAAAAGAGGGAGTGGAAGCTTTTATAGAGTGGTGTCAGAAAAGAGGTGAACCGGTTGAGAAAACAGCTAAAGAATATGCTGAATCTCTTAAAAAATATGCCCAATATAAAAAGAGTGGCTTAATTGATGGTGGTTACAAACTAAAGCGCACTTTCAAAAACGTATATTTGGATAAAGTCTTTTATTTGGATTTTTATAGCATTGAAAGGTTTGGTAAAACTAAGCTTGGTCAACTACTTTTGTATGCTAAGCAAAGTCAAAATCAAACTCTCATAGATGAATTAGTAGAAAAAATAAAACCACGAATTAATTCTTTAATTAAGAAATATAAAATTGAGGCTGTTGGCTTTATTCCTCCAACAGTTAAAAGAGAAGTCCAACTGATGAAAGAGTTGGAAAAGAGACTTGGCTTGTCTTTACCGACTATTTCTCTAATAAAAGTTAAGACGACAGTTACTGTGCCACAAAAAACTCTAAATAAACTCGAAGATCGTGTGGAAAATGCCAAGAATACAATAATTCTTGACGATAGTAGAAAGTATAATAATATACTTTTGATTGATGACGCTCTCGGTTCAGGAGCGACCCTAAATGAAACAGCTAAGAAAATAAAACAGCAAAACCTGGCAAAGGTGATTATTGGCTTAGCAATTACTGGTAGTTTTAGTGGTTTTGAGGTAATTAGTGAAGTTTAAACTCATCTCATATCCTCCACCGATGATTTTATGCTATAATTATTCCATTATTAGCTAATTAGAAAAATATATGGCCAAAGGAAATAATAGGCAACAAAAAGAAAAGAAGAAGCCTAAGAAAGCAAAATAATTAAACTAAAAATCCCCGATATATATCGGGGGTTTTTAGTTTAGGGTAGATTTGGATTTTTTGGTTCAGAAAAATGTTTCGGCGCGATGGGATTGATTGGTCGGGATTTGTTATGCCAGCGAATAATCAGTAAATATATTATTTCTAAAATTCCTAGCGTATTAACGATGAGTAAGGCGATAAACCAAATCTTTTGTTTATGCTG
>CAZIYU010000013.1:0-14031 GCA_964543595.1 uncultured Candidatus Saccharibacteria bacterium
CACAAAAAATTAGATATATTCAAACTCCCGGAAGACGGTCTCATAAAGACCGATGACTCTTTTAGCCTCCCGCTCATTCATCATAAAATCCGAACCTTCATGGGCAATCTGATTCCTGATTTTATGGGCCTCCCAGGCATTTTCAATATTAGTAAAATCTGACGGCTCCACTGCTTTTAATTTTTCGCCAATGCTTTCCTGCATATAACCCATCTTTTCTAGAATCTCAGCCAAAATAATATCACACTCCAAAATCGCCAATTTCCAATCGCTTGGATTGTTTGAATTTATATGCCCTAAAACTTTTTCCCATTTTTCATTTACAATTAGTCGTGGAACACCAATTTCAACTTCCTCCTGACTAGGTGATAAGGAGTCATGCATTTTTTCACGAGTCTTAACTAATTTATTAGCTGACCAAATGATCGCGACAATCAGCAGAAGAGATAGGACAAAGGAAAAAGTAAATAATCTGAGCATAACGGAGACAGCATAGTCTGGTAATAATAACCAGAAATTTCTAAGGGTAACATCTAAATTTTGTGTCGCATTCGTAAGATTAAAATATTTCATCGCCACCCCCACCACAATAGCAAAGGAAAAAAGAGCGAGGAATTCCACTTCAGAGAGTAAATCAAAGAATTTCATATTTATATTTTATCAGATAATTACTTATTCTCAAAGTCCTTAACTAGCGCAAAAATAGTTTCTTCCTTACCATTATTAGCAAAAAGCTGTAGGCCTAGTGGTAATTTTTTACCATCCACCTCCTTAAAGCCAGATGGAATAGACAGAGCTGGTAGACCAGCTAAATTGGCTGGCACCGTAAAGATATCTTCCAAATATAATTGTAGGGGATCAGTTATTTTCTCCCCTATTTTAAAAGCCGGACCGGGGGTGGTTGGGGTAATAATTATATCCACTTTTTCAAAGGCTTTCTGATAATCCTCCCGAATTAAATCTCTCACAATATTAGCTTTATTATAATAAGCATCATAATAACCAGAAGATAAAATATAGGTACCTAAAATAATTCGCCTTTTCACTTCGGGGCCAAAACCAGTGGCCTTAGTTTTAAAATAATCATCAATACTATTATCACCATCGACGTGTAGTCCATATCTCATTCCATCATATCGTGCTAGATTTGACGCTTCTTCTGCAAAAATTAAAGTATAATAAGTCGCTAAAGAATATCTTAAATTCGTTAAATTAATTTCCATAACTTCATAATTAAGTTTTTTTAATTTTTCAACTGATTCAGTAAAATTTTTCAAAACATCCTTATCAATTCCGTCACCAGTTACAAACCCCTTAGGAATTCCTATTTTAATTTTACTATTTTTCGTATTTATCTGTTTATTTTCCCGAGAAGTACTATCCAGTAAATCAACTCCTTTAATAAAATCAAAAATAATTTGAATATCATCAATATTCTTTCCAATCGCCCCAATCTGATCAAAGGATGAAGCAGCGGCCATTAGCCCATAACGAGAAACGATACCGTAACTTGGTTTAAATCCAATAACACCACAAAAACTAGACGGCTGGCGAATTGATCCTCCGGTATCTGAACCAAGCGCCACTAGCGCCATATCCCCAGCCACAGCGGCGGCTGAACCACCGGAAGTTCCACCAGCCACCCGTTCTAAATCATGAGGATTGTGAGTAACGCCAAAGGCGGAATTTTCCGTGGAACCACCCATAGCAAATTCATCCATATTAGTTCGGCCCAAGAATACGGCCCCAGCCTCCTTTAGTTTTTTAATCACCGTGGCATCATAGGTAGCATGATAATTCTCCAAGCTTTTTGAGGCTGAGCTTGCTATCCGGCCTTTAATTAAGATATTATCTTTCACGGCCATGGGAATACCGGTCATTAAAGTCACATTATCCTTCTCCCTTATTCTTCGGTCTGCTTCCTTTGCTTGTTTAATAATATCAGCAAAAACTTCTAAATAAGCATGAACATTACCATCTTTCTCTTTTATATTATCCAAATAAGCTTGGGCTAATTCCACACAGCTATACCCTCCTGTAATCAGGGCTTCATGGGCTTTTTTAATTGTTAAATCTTTTAAATCAATCATATTTCTTTATTCGTTTACCGATTCGTTTCATTTGTATAATTCGTATATTTGTTAAAGTATCTTTTTCACCTTCAAATAATTTCCTTTTTTATCGGGAAATTCATTGACTAAAATTTCGGTATTCTCTCCTGATTGTTTCTTTATTTCATCTCCTCGCATTACATTATGTAAATCTCCAACTTTTCTTTCTTCCCCCGTTTTAGCCACCACTTCCTTAATTTGGTCCACATAATTCAAAATCGCTCCTATTTCCTTCAAATAAGTTTGTTTCTCTATTTCCGTTAAATCAATCCGAGCTAATTTCGCTAATTTCTCTATTTCCTTAATCTCCATATAGGAAAGAATAGCATAAAATCCTAGGAAATTAAACCTAAAAATTCCTTTTCAGCCAGTACTTTTATGCCCAATTTTTGGGCTTTTGCCTGTTTTGCTCCAGCATTTTCACCAAATACTAAATAAGTTGTCTTGGAGGAAACCGATTCTGAGACACTTCCACCCAAAGCTCGGATTTTGTCTTTAGCCTCATCCCGTGACATTTTACTCAAAGTGCCAGTAATAACAAAACTCTGGCCAGTCAATTTACCTGATCTAGCCAAACTTTCGCTATAGCGAAAGTTTGAAATTTTTACCTGTAGCAAAAGATTTTTTAAAAGCCTTTTATTATTTTGATTGGCAAAATAATCCACCAAAGCTCTGGCCACAATTGGTCCGATGCCATCTAAATTTTGTAATTCCTCAAAATCCGCTTCTCTTAATTTTTCCAGGGTACCGTAGTGTTTGGCTAAATCGATAGCCGTTTCCTCCCCCACTTGAGAAATGGATAGACCCACTAAAAATTTCGGTAGGCTAATTAATCGGGCTTTTTCAATGGAGGCCAGTAAATTATCTACAGATTTTTCCGCAAATCTCGGTAGAGACATTAAATCACCCTTTTTTAAAGTAAATAAATCCTCAAAAGAAGCAATTAAATTATTATCCAAAAGAATATCAATAATTTTTGGGCCACAACCGTCCATATCAAAAGCCTTCTTGGAAACAAAATGATAAAACTTTCGCCGTTTCTGCGCAAAGGAATCTTGACTGACACAGCGCCAAGCTACTTGCCCCGGCAATCGCTCAATGCGTCCGTCCCCACCGCAATCTGGAACTACTGTCGGAAATTTATAAGCCTTTTCTTTTCCCGTCCGTAATTCCTTGAGAATTTGCACAATATCCGGAATCACATCCCCCGCCTTTTGGAGAACCACCGTATCCCCCACGCGCACATCCAAACGTCTAATTTCATCCTCATTATGTAAAGTCGCTCGAGACACCACCGAGCCCGCCACCCGGACCGGTCTGAGATGGGCCACCGGTGTCAACACCCCAGTTCGTCCAACCTGAAGTACAATATCCTCCACCACGGTGGTCACTTGTTCCGCTGGAAATTTATAAGCCACGCCCCATCTCGGCGTCTTACCAGTATAGCCTAAAGCCTCTTGAATTTTTCGGGAATTTATTTTTATGACAATACCATCTAAACAATAATCCAACTTATCTTTTTTCTTAGCCCATTCCTGATAAAATTTCTCTATCTCCTCCAAAGAATTCACCACTTTAAAATAGGGATTAATTTTAAAACCAAGTTTCTGTAATAATTCCAATTCCTCGCCCTGAGTTTCTGGCCGATCCGTTCCCTCCAACTTATCTATATCATAAATAAATGTATCCAACTTCCTTTTAGCCGTTACTTTTGGATCCAATTGCCGAATAGATCCCGCCCCAGCATTGCGAGTATTGGCAAAAATTGGCTCTCCGACTTTTTTTCTCTCTTCATTTATCTTTTCTAATTCACTCTTATTCATCCAAGCTTCTCCCACAGCAATAATATTTATCGGTTTTTGTAAAACAAAAGGGATGGATTTTATGGTTTTAAGATTTGTCGTCACATTTTCTCCAATCTGACCATCACCCCGAGTGGCACCAGTGACAAATTCCCCATTATTATAAGTTAATATTACTTTCAAACCGTCTATTTTTAATTCTAGGCAATACTCTAATTTCTCGGTGACCAAGGAAGTCAACCTTGAACGTTGTGGCAACGTGCCAGGTTGACTTCCTTGATTACTTTTTTGTATCATCCGCTTTATTTTTTCCTCCCATTTTTTTAATTCTACAAAATCAAAAATATCGTCAAAAGACCATTGTCGGACTTCATGCCGAACTTTTTTAAATTCCTTTAATGGCGCTCCACCCACTCTTTGTGATGGGCTTAAAGGAGAAATCCCTTCTGTTTGTTGCCTTTCCATCTCCAGCAATTCTTTCATCAAAGAATCATAAGCCTCATCGGTAATCTCTGGCTGGTCCAGCACATGATAGAGATACTGATGATGCTCCAGAGCTTTTATCAGTTTGTCATAGCGTTCCTTATTCATATTAGTAGGTCTGTTCAATGGCTCGTTCTATCCTATCCTCACCGGTAGAATCATGACCAATGGATGTAATGGTAGTATCAATTTTTGTATAAGTATCATTATGCCAGAATTTTTTTATTGTAAAAGAAAAATTTGGTCCCTCAGAATCCGACGAGTCAACAAGGACATCACTCTCTGTATATGACGTAGGACTATAATTAAGACTTGTTTCTGTCGGATTAAAATCTATCAAATCACCTTGAGTTAAATCTTTATATCTAATATATTCTCGACCACTATCGGCCGCATAAAAAGCATGAATAGAACGCTGAGTAGCGGTAGAAATTGCCAATTCTTTTAAAGCAATATTAAAAATTGATAAACCAATAGTTAATAATAAACTAGAGACCAAAACAGAAAAAAGTAAAGCAAATCCCCCACTTCGCTCGAGCTTCGCGGGGCAAGCTCTATTTTCTTTTTTATGAATAAATTTCATCTGATTAAATATTATAAATTAAAGTTTTAACTATCACCTGATTATCAGTTCCACCCCAACTCACTATTACAGTAATCAAGGCTTGATCATTGCTTCCATCAATTTCTTGAAGTTTAATATTTATTTTTCTAGTAAAATTTGTTGAATCACCAGTATCATAACTATAAAAACCATACGTGTCTTTATTTAATACATTATCCTCATTTGTAATAACAGATGGACCTGTAGTCACCGTATCTATTGCACAATAATTTAAATCAAAGCAATCTTCAAAATCATTTAACCAATTAGATTGAAGTATCCCATTATTGATTATATTTATATCCCTTTTATTTTTAATATATTCAATGGCATCCTGGGCTAAATAAGAAGCAATCATTTGATTTTTACTGTAGGAAGCGGATGAAAGCCCTTTTTGGGCAATGGTAATCGGGGCCACCACCGCCACCATTAGGATCGAAATAGCAACCAATGCTTCCAACAGAGTAAAACCTTTAATATTCTTTTTTTGATTTAGTTTAATCATAATTACAGACCCCATTTTCTAGCTATCTGGGATACACCAGTTTGTAAATCAAACTCTGTCCTAATTTTATCCTTATTCCCAGCATGCCCTGTAATTGTCATTAACATCCGTGGCTGAAGATTGGCGTCTTGAGCTCCTAAAACATAAAACGTTACATTATCTAAAGTTACTTCATTTGAAGTTATTGGAAGAAAATCACCCTCATTATTACATGTTCTACCACTCTTCTCTAAACATTCCTTAATATTATTTTCATCTTCATTAAACCAATAAAAAGCAAAATTATTTTCTGCTATTGGATCGGCAGGAATAGCTCTTGGTGACCGATAGCCGATTACTTTACCTCCAGATGGACAGTTGAGACCAGTGACACCATCATGAGCTTTAGTTGTCACCTCAACAACATCATCTCCGCAAAGGTAATTCGCTCCCACTCTCATATCCTTGGAAATGCCTTCCAGAGCAAAACTGATATTGTTGACTGCCGCCTTTAAGGCTCGGGCTTTATTATTGGCATCTATAACATTTAATAAGGCGCTCATCGCCGTCACCATCACAATGGAAAAAACCGCAATGGCCACCATCATCTCCACTAAAGTGAACCCAGTAGTGAATTTTGACTTAGAAATTTTCGTTTTTGTTTTGTTATGGGTTAAATTCATACTGCTTATTAACTTTCTAATTATACTATAGATATTAATTAAAGTAATTTCAAAAACAAAGTCAAAATCTACTACTGGGTAAACCCTAATTTCCTATTTCAATCAAACCATTAGCTTGAACAGTTACCGTTTTATTACCACTATCATCGGCACTGGTTAAGGTAATTATGGCTTTATTATATTCCGTACTATTACTACCACCGGCATAAATTACCGCATCTGGATCTGGTCGCTTAAAAATTATATCCAGTATTTTTACATCACAATCATAACTACCAACTGTATTAGACAGCACACAAATTTTAGAAATAAGATTTCCTCTCTTAATACTGTATCTACTAACACAACCTTCCGTTGGATTGCATGTATTTATATTAACCGGACTAAACGGTGTTAATATTTTTGTAACTAAATCATAATTAACATCCGCAAATAATATAAAAGATTTATCATTACCGGTATTGCTTATATCAAAATGGACACCGTAGGGCACGAACTGGCTGGTCCCGAATTCCTTAATATTAATACCATAGGTTTGAGCTTCGCGAATGGTGAGAGCAGTATCATAGGCTAAATTAGTCAGCAAAATGGTACTATTAAATTTACCTTGATTAAATAAAACGATTCCAGTTAGGATGGCAAAAATAGAAATAGTAACAAGGAGTTCAACGAGAGTGAAGCCGTGTTTAAAATTTCTCTTACGAATTTGCATAGATTAATTATAACATAAAGCCTCACCTAAATCCTCCCCCAAGGGAAGGGGTAGGGGTAGGCCTCTTAAGGAATCAAAAACCCTAAATTCAAAATATCAATATTAAAAAAATAAACTAAAAGGAAACCTAAAATAAGAAAAGGGGCAAAAGGCACTTCCGTCTTCCGATCAATTTTCAAATTATGCCAACTAAATTTAGAGAGAACCATTAAAATCAAACCATAGGCCGCCCCGGTCCAAAAGGCCAAAATAATCGCTGATAGACCCATCACTGGGCCCAAAAACCAACCAATACCTAAAACCAGCTTCGGATCCCCTAGCCCCATCCATTGACCACGAGAAAAAAGCCAGATTAAAAAGAGTGGCAAAGCTAAGGCTGGACCAGCAATTAAATACCAAATCAAATGACTTTTGACTTCCGCTGGCGTACCGTTCATCAGGAAAAAATCAGCCACAATCTTCAAAATAGCCATCAGACCAAAAACTATGACCAAACCATCAGGAATTATTTTATGTTTTATATCATAGACGGTAATACAAATTAGCACCGCCATCACGATCAGTGACATCAGCACATACCAAGTTTCAAAGAATAAACCAATTAAACCTAAATATTTAATAACTACTCCGACAAATAATACGCCAGTCAAAGTTTCCACCACTGGATATTGCCAAGAAATCTTGCTCTGACAACCAGCACATTTACCACTCTGTAAAATAAAACTAAGCACTGGTATTAATTCCCATGGCCCTAATTTTTTTCCACAATTAAAACAAATGGACCGTCCTTTCACAGCCGATAGACCGGTATTATAACGTAAAACTAAAACATTCAAAAAACTCCCCACGATGGTGCCAAAAATAAAAACTAAAATGTAAAATAGAATTTCAATACTCATTTTATTTATGGTCGGACGTGATACATTAAAGGAGTATTTCCATTAATACCTTGACTGACACTACTACCACACCAATAATAATTACCTGCACTTATTAACTGGTTATTTTCACCACCAGTAGAGTCAAAATGATCATTGGGATCAATTTGTTCACTACCTAAATCCAGCTGTACACCTAGATGATATGAAGTACACTTATCGCCTCCAGCAGTTCTAGTTAATGGCACATATAAGTAACTACCGCCATCAGGTGTAGTGAGGGAATCTTGAGTCACATATCCTCCAGACAATAGATCGTCTAATGACTCTGGATAGCCAGCACCAGTACCAGTCTGATGTTTACTATAATACATTGATAGACCCAATCGTATAGCCGCAATATCCGCCACCCTCTCCGTATCTCTGTTTTTCTTTTTAATATTATCTAAGGAGGGTAAAATAATCGCTGTCAAAATGGCAATAATTCCAATGACGACTAATACTTCTACAATTGTGAATCCGAGTTTCTTTTTCATGGGGATATTATAACATAGCAATTTATGATTCTCCACCACAACCGCCTTGTCATCAGAATGACATTCCTCCTTGACTAAGGAGGAAGAAGCCAATCCCGAATTCGTCACGTTTCTTCGGCTTCCCCCTCCTCAGTCGAGGTTGAAATTTGGGAAGGGACCCAAATGAAAGACCTTGAATATTTTGTAATCAAAATGTGAAAGGTGTACTGATCCTGTAAGGATGGGTGCCTGTTCCAACAGGCGGGGCGGTTGAATACAAAGAAAAAAACCTGTTTTCATACAGGTTTTTTTCTTTCCCTAGGTCCGACCTAGCGAAGCCTTTCTAGTTACAACTTGAACCAGTAATAGCAGCAGGAGATACTCCGTTAGTTCCTGTATATGTTGCACCGGCAGAAGTTGCTCCTCTGGATGCACTAGTACTATCAACACAATAATAATTGTTATCAGGTAATTTAGCAGAAAAAGCCCAGGCTGGTGAAGCACCAGTAGTAACCACACAAGCAGTATTAGCTGCTGTCACATCAGCAATAACAGTATCCGCAAGTACTTTAATACTATTAGTGTTAGAACCAAAAAGATCAGCTGAGGCTGTAGTACAAGGTGAAGCAAGAACTTTAGCTGAACCATAATCTGTGCCATTATAAGCTATCTCTGCCTGTGCTCGCATACTAGACATTTGAGATATTACTTTTGCCACTCGAGCCTTTGTTCTAGCAGTATTCAACGAAGCTAAAACAACAGCGGACAAGATACCAATAATAGCGATAACGACGAGAAGTTCGATTAATGTAAAACCTCTTGATTTTTTCATAATTTAAATTTTTTAATAATTATTTCCGCTCAAGGTTAAACCTTTTTTCCGATCCAAGGTTTAACCTTAGGCGGAAGCGGAACCCTTATAAATTCCTTAGTTTCTGACTATTTTCTCACTTTACGTAAGAGTAACAAAACAGATCGACCAAAAACTTTTTAACGCCATCAACCTTGAACGTTGTTGCAACGTGCCAGGTTGACGACCTTTTTTGGAAAGCTAAATTAATATAATTAACTATGAATATATTATAGCATATTGAAATAATGTAACAATAAGATAAAAGGAGGGCTGTGGAAAAGTAGTAAACAAAGGCTAGGCTTTGGGAATACCCAAGGCCGAGCCTTTGTTTACATCGCGCTCGAAATATTGTAAATCGGAATCAGGACCGAAGCGAGAAGAAAGGCCACACCAAAACCTAGAAAAACAATCATAACTGGCTCAATCAAACCCACCAAGGTATCAATGGCATTCACCACTTCCCGACGATAAAAATTAGCCAAAGTTTTTAAAATATTTCCTAATTGTCCAGTCTCCTCCCCAATCTTAATCATGGCGATAAAGATACCCGGTATTTCCCCACTTTTCATCATCGCATCGGAAATAGAACTGCCAGTCTTCACATCCTCCACCGCCTGATTTATAACATCTTCAAAAATAATATTATCAACTATCTTAGCGGTCAAATCCAAACCACGCACAATCGGAATACCCGATAAAAGCATGACATTCATATTATCGGCAATTCGCGACAAATATAATTTTCGATAAAGAATTTGCACCGCGGGTAAAGTAATTTTAAATTTATCAAAAGTCCGCCGACCCGCCTCAGTCCGACTATACCGCCATAAAAAGAAACCGCCTACCACTATTAAAATAAGTAGAAAAACCCCATAGGTTACAAAGAAGCCAGAAATACCTAGCACGACTTTAGTATAAATGGGAATATCGCCCCCCGCTTCCACTAAAATGGAACTAATCTTAGGAATCACCACGGTTAACATCAAAACCATCACGGCAATAAATGTAAAGACGATAAAAGCCGGATAAACTAAAGCGGACTTTACCTTAGAAGTAACCTCATGAGTTCGATCCAAATAATCGGCTAAATAAAGTAAAGTCTGATCCAATTTTCCTGATTCCTCACCGGATTTCACCATATTTACGTAAAAGTCGGTAAACATATCTGGGTGTTTAGCCAAGGCCTCAGAAATTGTATTACCAGATTGCAAATCACTGGCCACTTCAGCTAATTTACGCCTAATGACCGGCTTTTCTGATTGACTGGATAATAATTCAAAAACTCGGAGGGCCGAAACTTGGGCTTCAAAGAGAGTCGCCATCTGTCTGGATAAAATCACAATATCCTTACTGGAAATCCTTTCCAAAAAAGTAATATTCCTTTCTAGAAAAGATTTCTCATCGGCGGGCGTAATATTAGAAAGAACTAAACCTCTTTTTTGTAAGGAACTAATGGCGACCTCAATACTGACCGCTTCAATTGTGCCTGATTTCTGACTGCCATTGGGATCTAATGCTTTATAATTAAATATCATATTTTTATTGAGGTCAACCTTGAACGTTGCGGCAACGTGCCAGGTTGACCACCTTTTTTATATTAACCGTTCCAAGCCCTTAGGATTAAAGGAAAAATGATAGGCATTCTCGATGGTAATTTCCCCCCGAGCCACCAAATCAGATAAACAACGATTCATATCCACCATCCCCTCTTGCGAACTGGTTTCAATCACTGTATTTATTTCATGAGTTCTTTTTTCTCTAATTAAATTAGAAACGGCGCTATTATTTATCAAAAGTTCATAAGCCGGTACCAAACCACCGGAAATTCTCGGCACCAAACGTTGAGAAAAAATACCATTTAAGCTACTAGATAATTGACTGCGAATTTGATCCTGCTGACTACCGGGAAAAGAATCAATAATTCGATCGATGGTCTGAGCCGCACTATTAGTATGCAAAGTGGAGAAAACTAAATGTCCAGTTTCACCAGCGGTCACTGCGGTGGCAATTGTTTCCAAACCACGCATCTCACCAATCAAAACTACATCCACATCCTCACGAAACATACTACGTAAAGCATTGGAAAAATCATCAGTATCCAAACGCACTTCTCGTTGATCAATCACCGAACGTTTCTGCTCATAAATATATTCAATGGGATCTTCAATGGTTAAAATATGCTCCGCTCGGCTATTATTAATATAATCAATCATGGCAGCTAAAGTGGTACTCTTACCATGACCCACCGGTCCCACCACCAGAAAAAATCCCTGTTGTCTCTCAGCAAAACTTTTCAAAATATCCGGTAAATTAAGTTCTTCAAAGGTTCGGATCTTCTTAGGTACTAAACGCAGAGCGACGGACACCGCCCCCTGTTGAAAATAAGCATTGCCACGAAAACGAGCATCCTCATAACTATAGGAAAAATCTACTTCTTTAGTACCATAAAATAATTTTTTATTTTCTTCAGATAATAGCTCGTTAATTAAACCAGCAGTGTCTTCTTTTGTTAAAACCGAGTGCTTAACCAAAGGTAAAAGCATACCAGAAACACGAATAGTTGGGTGCCGTCCTTCTGATAAATGGAGATCGGAAGCACCTTCATTAACAACGGTCTTAATTAAATCTGTTAAAATTGTTTTATAATCACTCATTTTTTTATTATTATTTAGATTAGTTTTTCTTTTCTAAATTATAAATTCTTTGTACCTCTTCCACCACTTCGGAAGGAATCGTGGTGGCTTTGATAATATAACCATTAATACCAAAACTCTTAGCCTTTTCAATGTCCGCCAATTGCCCCTGATTCGTCAACATAATAATCAAAGCATTGGGTGCAATATTATTTTTCTTTAAATTATCAAGAATTTCAAAACCATCCATGCCCGGCATGACAATATCCAAAAGAATAATATCTGGCATATAACCATCCTTGATTTTATTCAAAGCTTCCTCCCCAGTGGAAGCGGAATTCACTTCAAAACCGGTTTTACTAAATTTTATCGAATACATATTCAATAAAAACTTATCATCGTCGACAATCAAGACTTTTGCTTTTATATTTTCCATTGGTTTATTATAACATAATTAAAGACTAATAAAAATTTAGGAGTCAACCTGGCACGTTGCGACAACGTTCAAGGTTGACTCCAGCTTAAACATCCTCTTCCATCATACTCAAAGTATCCACCTCACTAAATGGTATTTGCTTATTCAAAGCCTTAATAATGGCGTCTTCTTTCATATTCAGCATACCTTTTTTCCTCAATGATTCGAAAATATCCCTTTCATTAGGATTAGTAAGGATAATTTTTTCGATCTCCTTATTCATCTTAAAGGCCTCAAATACGGCGATTCGGCCTTTAGTTCCAGTAGGACATTCAGCAGTAGGCTCCGGTTCATAGGTAAATTCAAATTTAGGTAAATCCTTTTTATATTCCTCTGGTAAATCCTGAAATTGCCGTTCTAGCATGGCTTTAATACTTCCCTCTACCGGTACGGCCTTACCAGTGCCAGGATAAAGAGTCCGGACTAAACGTTGAGCCATAGTTAAAATCAGAGTTGGCGCAATCAAATACGGATCCACCCCCATATCAATTAAACGAGGAATGACACCGACGGCATTATTGGTGTGAATAGTAGCCAAGACTAAGTGACCGGTCAAAGCCGCCTGGACCGCCAATCCCGCTGTTTCTTTATCACGAATCTCTCCCACCATAATCACATCTGGGTCCTGACGTAAAGTCGTGCGCAAACCAGTGGCAAAAGTATAGCCGATATCAGCAAAAATTTGTGATTGCGAGACCCCGTCAATATTATATTCAATCGGATCTTCCAATGATAAAACGTTTAATTCTTCTTTATCGATTTCTTCCAACATTGAATACATGGTGGTGGTTTTTCCAGAACCAGTTGGACCAGAAATCAAAATCATTCCAAAAGGCCTTTTAATAGCATCGCGAATATAGGCCAAGTTTATTGGCGACAAACCTAATTTATCCAAAGTCTGAATTCCCTTTTCCTGATCCAAAAGCCTCATCACCACCTTCTCACCATAATAGGCTGGGAAAGTTGACACCCGAAAATCCACCTTGCGCCCGTCAATTTTAGCTGAGAAACGACCATCCTGGGGCTTTCTTTTTTCATCCAATTTCATATTGGACAAAATCTTTATTCTAGCGACCACCGCTGAATGCACCGCTACCGGTAAAAGCAAACTGGTATTCAAAACTCCATCCACTCGGAAACGAACGCGAATTTTATCCTTCATATGCTCAATGTGAATGTCTGAAGCATTCCCTTCGGTGGCGTAACGGAGAATAGTGGCGACTATTTTAGTCACCGGCGCGTCTTCCACAATTTTTGTTTCCAGAGGGTCTTCCGAAGAAACATTTTTACTAATTTCCACCCCGTCCACATCGTCAGATAATTCCGTTTCTAATTCCGTCAAGGCTTTAGTGACCTCACCAGACAAACCTTTGTAATCATCCATCACTTTTTCAAAATCAGAAATGGAAATAAGATAAAGCTTAAACGGCATATTAAGTTTGCTGGCAATAAAATTCAAAGCGTCGCGAGCCTCAATATTTTCCGGATCCACAATTCCCACCTCCAATAACCCATCCTTAATACCAATGGGGACAAAACTATAATGAATCGCCGAGTCCTCGGAAATATTTTTTAAAATTGAAAAAGGAATTTGTTGACCCTCTAAATTTCTAGTTGGAATATTATAATACTGACCCTTAGCATCCAAAATAGCGTCCTCATTGACGCCGTGCTTGATTAATATTTGCTCTAAAGGCAATCCGGCTGATTCGGCTTCGGTCTTAAGCCGACCAACGTCTCCCCGTTTGATTATTTCCTTTTGGGCTAAGATATCTAATATGCTCATATTTCATTTATT
>CAZIYU010000014.1:0-13516 GCA_964543595.1 uncultured Candidatus Saccharibacteria bacterium
TATTCAAACTCTCCGCCAATTTTTTGATTGACTGTGGCTCCCCTTTCCAAAAAAGAACAGCCTCTATTTCATTGTCTAATGATAATTCTTCCATAATTTGCTGATTATATAATATTTTCATACTATAAACAACCGCCTTGTCAGCAGACTGACATTCCTCCTTGACTAAGGAGGAAGAAGCCGAAACCCCCTTAATCCCCCTTGTCAGGGGGAAACCACCCCTGTCATGAGAATGACATCCCCTCCTAAGAAAGGAGGGGGAAAATAGAAAAAATATCTATCTTGTATTTTTGTTTTTTTCCCTCCTTTCTTAGGAGGGGGTTAGGGGGTGGTTCAATTATAATGTGGTAATCCAGTATTTTGCGTTTCCATTTCTATATCGTCAAATTCATTATTTTGACGGACATTGACGATTCCCTGCTTGACCAATTCCAGCATGGCGAGAAAGCTTATTATAACATTGACTCGCTCTTCTTTGCCAACTTTAGCAAATTCTCGAAAGCTTAATTTTAGACTGCTCTGTATTCTGGTAGTTAAATTACCAATCATTTCTTCCAAACTAATCACTTTTTTTACTACGGCCTTAGGAATATTCTCCGCCATTTTCGGCAAAGCCTTAATAACAGACATAATAGCAGTCAGAAAATTTTCTTTAGTCATAGTAGTATCTGGTGAGAAAACCGGAATGGCTTTCCTTGGCTCAGCCGCAAAAATTATTTCTTTACCAAATTGATTTTTAATATGAATCGAAAGCTTCTTTATTCTTTGATAGATTTTTAATCTTCTTTCTAGATCGCTAACATCATGCTGTTCCTCTTCTGATAAATTCAAGTTTGGTAATAAAGACTTGGATTTAATTAAAAGTAAAGTGGATGCAATGACCAGAAAATCCGCACTCTGGGCGATGGGAAATTGCTCTTGATTTTGTAAATAGGCAATATAATCATCCGCTACTTTAGACAAAGCAATATCATTAATAAAAAGCTTTTTCTTTTCAATCAAGTTTAATAATAGGTCCAATGGCCCCTCAAAAACTTCCGTTTTGATTTTAAATGCATCGTCAGACATTATAATATTGTAACACGATATTTTAATATTCCCCCTCAGCTCCTTCCAACCTCTCATCAATTCTATTCATATCACGGGGGAAGATAACAGCCTGGCGGACATTTGGTAAGTTTAGGAATTGTAGAACTAATCTCTCGGCGCCAAAAGCAAATCCGCCTTCCGGTGGAACACCATACTTGAAGGCTTGTAGAAACATAGAAATGGTTTTTGGATCCAATTCCCATTCTTTGACATGCTTTTCTAATTGCTCGAAATTATTTATTCGGCGTCCACCACTGGACAGCTCGCGCCCTCGGCAGATCATATCCAGACCCTCGTTAAATTCTGTTTCCTCCGGATTAGGGTAAACGTAGAATGGTTTCTTTTTGGTTGGGTAGCCATAAACAAACACAAAGTCCGAACTAGTTTCTTTTTTGATTATTTCACAAATCTCCACTTCATCTTGAGACGATAAATCTTTATCGCCCCTATTATCTCTGTTATAAACTTCAAATATTTTTTGCTGAGCCTCTCTTAGTGATATGGTAGGTGTTTTTTCAATCATGGTAGGAAGCTCGGCTCCAAGAGTTTTTAAATGTTCCGAATTTTTGGTTTTAATTTGCTCTAAGATATGGCGAATCACTTTTTCCTCCATATCTCGCACATCCTTCCAGGAATCAATAAAGGCCATTTCACCATCCAAGGAAACTATTTCTGTTAAATGACGCGTGGTGGCACTGGGCTCAGCTCGGAAAATTTTGTTAACGGAGAAACAGCGTTCAAAAGCACTCATCACAATTTGTTTATAAAGCTGAGGTGACTGAGTTAAATAAGCACTTTTACCAAAATAACCAATTTTAAACACCTCCGCTCCACCCTCGGCGGTGGCGGGAACAATACAAGGGGCTTGGAATTCAAAGAAATTTTCTTTTTTCATTATTTCCCTAAAACTATCAATGATAGTTTCTAAGATTTTAAATACTGCTTGATTCCTAGGGTGACGAAGTGTCAGAGCTCTGTTATCAAGTTCGGTCGTAATATCTAAATTAAAACCATCTGCCGACATGTCAAAAGGTAAAGGGGCGGCCTCAGCCAAAATATTTATTTTTAGTATTTCCAACTCAATATCACCATTTAAAATTCCTTCCTTTTTATTTTTTGCTGGTCGTTCATTTACTTTCCCATTTACTTCTACCACAAATTCCTGACGTAATTTTTTCCCTTGCTCCAAA
Source organism: uncultured Candidatus Saccharibacteria bacterium (assembly GCA_964543595.1). Taxonomy (GTDB): domain Bacteria; phylum Patescibacteriota; class Minisyncoccia; order Phycocordibacterales; family GWA1-40-21; genus CAIJXO01. The sequence continues at coordinate 2,280 of CAZIYU010000014.1, forward strand.
GCTTCAACTTGATTTGGTAAAATTACTCCCTGTACAATCCCAGACATATCTCTAAAATCTAAGAAAATCATTTTTCCCTGATCACGGCGAATATTCACCCAGCCCTTTATCATCACCTCCTCCCCTATTTTACTCCCCAATTCTTTTATATATGTTCGTTCCATTTTATTATTAATTAGTATCTAATAAATTACTCTTCTTTTATAAATTCAAACCTTGGTACTTTTCCTCCTTCTATTTCCACCATTTCCTCAAACATTTTTAATGGTCGGACCCAATATTTTGATTTGTCATTTTCATGTAAACATTCATATATTACTAAATCTTCTAAAGTTTCCGAATGTTTAGCCACAAAATGTACTTTATACAATCCGCCAGTTTTATTATGTTTATAAATTCCTTTTTTCATATTATTAAAATTAAAATCGCCCTTACAAAATTACCAAATTGATAATCTTGTAAGGACGATCCATATCGTGGTGCCACCTTACTTACTTCTTAATTTCTAAACTCAGACTCCACCGTGTCATAGGTTTCATCGTCTTAATTACTATAATATCACTATCTTAATAAATATCAACTCCGACGGCTTTTCGGACTTCCTTCATTTTCTTTTGGGCTCTGAGTGAGGCTCTTTCACCCCCTTCTTTTAGGATATCAAAAACAGTCTCTAAATCATTAGCTAGCATCTCGCGACGTTCCCTCATAGGCTTTATAAAGGCTTCTAAGGCCTCTATTAGGCCCTCCTTGGCCTCTTTATAGCCCAGCCCCCCTTTCTTATATCTATCTGATAAATCAGCTTTTTCAGCCTCATTTAATAGTAATTTATGAATAGCAAAAATGTGGGATTCTTCCGGATTTTTAGGCTCATCCACACCCTTGGAATCCGTGGGTATGCTCATCACGGCTTTTTTAATTTCCTCATAGGTGGCAAAAAGCGGAATGACATTGCCATAGCTTTTACTCATTTTTCGGCCGTCAGTTCCCGGCACTGTCTCCATATTTTTAAGAATTAAAGGTTCGGGCAATTTAAAAATTTTAGTATCAAAAGTATTATCAAACTTCTGTGCGGTATCTCTGGCATACTCCACATGTTGTTTTTGATCCTGACCCACGGGTACCACATCCGCATCTTGTAGTAAAATATCGGCGGCCATAAGAAGTGGATAATCAAAAATACCAATATTAATTCCCTCTAGGGTATTAATAAAATCCATTCTCACTTTTTCATATTCACTATTTTTTAAATCATTCTTAATGCTTAGCTCAAGCTCTGATTTTTTCTTATCCGTATGTGCTTTAAACGCATGCGCCCGCATTAAATATGGCATGGTGGTAATACAATTAAAAATCCAATTTAATTCATGCACCTGTGGCACATCAGACTGTTTAAAGAGCACAACTTTTTTCGGATCCAAACCGATCGCCAAATAATCCAAAGCCACATCAATAATACCTTGTGATAATTCCTCCTTATTTTGTACAGTAGTGACGGCGTGATAATCCGCAATAAAAACATAACTTTCATAATCATTTTGTAATTCCACAAATTGCTTCATGGCGCCAAAATAGTTGCCAATATGTACTCGGCCCGTTGGCTTCACTCCACTCAATAAAATCTTTTTTGAATTAAACATAGAACTATTCTATACTATAGTCCTTCTTTCTTCAACTCCTCTACAGCCTTGCGAGCATCGCGGGACAAACGGGTGGGCATTTTGATTTTTATTTTTACATAGAGGTCACCACGGTGGCGAGCGTCGAAAGGCACGCCCTTTTCTCGGACTCGTAAAATATCCCCATTATTTGTGCCTTCCGGAATAATGAGTTCTATATCACCATCAATAGTTTTTAAAGGATATTTCATCCCAAGTAATGCCTCGGACAGTTTGATATTTATTTCCGTCACAATATTTTTTCCTTCTTTTCTAAATAATGGATCACGACGAACAGAAACATTTATATATAAATCCCCGGGCTGACCATCTTTCATGGGTTCACCGGCGCCAGATAAACGAACGGTTTCCCCATCATTTATATCGGCCGGAATTTTTACTTTTATTTTTTCCGATTTAAAAGAAGAATTTCTCGTTAAATTAAATTCTTTTTCTACCCCAAAAACCGATTCAGCAAAAGTAATTTCCAAGTCCACACTTATATCTCGCCCCTTTTTTACTCTTTGCCTTCGGCCCATTCCCCCACCAAAAAAATCACCTAAAATATCATTTAAATCAAATTCAAAACTCTCACCATTTCCACCCTGAGTGAATTGCGAAAAATCAAAACCACCAAAACCCTGACCCTGATTAAAGCCCTGGAAACCATTAAAGCCACCGTATTGGCCACCGCCGGCCGAAGGACCGGCGGAACCAAAGGTATCATATTGTCTTCTTTTATTATCATCACCAAGCACACTGTAAGCTTCACTTACTTCTTTGAACTTAGCCTCATTGCCACCACCCTTGTCTGGATGATATTGATGAGCCAGTTTTCGAAAAGCACTTTTGATTTCCTCTTTGGAAGCGCTTTTGGATATGCCTAATGTTTGATAATAATCTTTATTCATTTAGGATTATATTTCTTCAACTTCCACTCTATCACCTCCCTTACACAACCGCCTTGTCAGCAGACTGACATTCCTCCTTGACTAAGGAGGAAGAAGCCGGGAACCACTGATTCGTTACTCTTATGGCCTCCCTCTCCTTAGTCAAGGAGAGGTGGACATTCTGATGGACGTTGCGGTTGTATTATTTCTTCTCCCCATCGGTAAAATCCGCATCTTTCACATTACCATTTTGCTCTGCATCTTTTGGCGGTTCCTGAGTTGGTGGAGTTTCGGTTTTCTGAGCCTTCATAATTTCCTCTCCAATTTTTTGCATTTCACCAGATAAAGCTTCTGAAGCTTTTTTAAGTACTTCAAGATCAGTCCCTTCTTTAGCCTTTTTAAGGTCGGCAATTTTATCTTCCACACCCTTTACAATTTCTGGAGAAACTTTTCCACCATTATCTTTGATAGCTTTTTCGGCGGTGTAAATCATTTGCTCCGCCATATTTTTAATATCAATTTCTTCTTTCTTCTTTTTATCTTCCGCTTCATGAGCCGTGGCATCAGCTTGCATTTTCTTTATTTCTTCCTCTGTCAAACCAGAACGGGCTTCAATTCTAATCGATTGTTCTTTGCCAGTGGCTTTATCCTTGGCCTTCACAGATAGGATTCCATTAGCATCTACATCAAAGCTCACTTCAATTTGAGGCATACCGCGCGGAGCTGGTGGAATACCATCAAGAATAAATCTACCTAAGCTTTTATTATCTGAAGCCATTGATCGCTCTCCTTGGGTAATATGAATTTCCACAGAAGTTTGACTATCAGCAGCGGTTGAGAAAATCTGACTCTTAGTAGTTGGAATAGTAGTATTTTTTTCTACCAATTTTGTTGCTACTCCACCCATAGTTTCAATACCAAGAGAAAGTGGAATTACATCTAGTAAAAGAATATCCTTCACATCACCACGAAGAATTCCTCCTTGTACGGCCGCTCCGAGAGCCACTACTTCATCCGGATTAACAGATAAGTTTGGTTCTTTGCCGAAGACATCCTTCACCGCTTTAATAATGGCTGGCATTCTAGTTTGTCCTCCGACCATCACTATTTCATCAATATCCCCTACCTTGAATGGAGAGGCAGCGATTGCCCTTTTAGTAATTTCAATGGAGCGGTCAATAAATTCCTTGGTTAGATTTTCTAATGTTGCTCGAGATAATTTAATTAGCAAGTGTTTAGGACCATCAGCATCAGAGGTTATAAATGGAATATTTACTTCTGTTTCCATAGCGGTAGATAATTCAATCTTAGCTTTTTCAGATGCTTCATCTAATCTCTGTAGGGCTAATGGATCTTTTGACACATCAATTCCACTTTCTTTTTTGAATTCCGCGGCTACCCAATCAATAATTTTTCTATCAATATCGCGTCCACCAAGATGTGAGTCACCATCAGTTGATTTTACTTCTACAATGTCGGCCCCAACTTCCAAAATGGAAATATCAAAGGTCCCACCTCCAAAGTCATAGACAGCGATTTGTTCATTTTTCTTTTTATCAAAACCATAAGCTAAAGCGGCAGCCGTTGGTTCATTGATAATTCTTAGCACATTCAATCCAGCAATGGTTCCAGCATCCTTAGTGGCTTGTCTTTGAGAGTCATTGAAATAAGCTGGTACGGTAATTACCGCATCAGTAATTTTCTCACCTAGTTTTGCTTCCACATCATTCTTTAATTTCTGGAGAATCATGGCGGAAATTTCTTCCGGTTTATAACCCTGATTATTCATCTTGATCATTACACCACCTGTTGGCGCTTTCTCAATATCAAAGCTGACGCCGGCTTTATCCTTCTGAACGCCTGGATCATCATAATTATGACCCATAAAACGCTTTACCTGGAAGACGGTGTTTTTAGGGTTAGTTACGGCTTGCCTTCTGGCTAATTGCCCCACAAGGCGCTCACCAGTTTTGCTGGTAGCTACAATAGAGGGAGTGATTCTAGAACCTTCTATATTTTCTATAATTTTAGGTTTATCACCCTCCATAACGGCCGCCGCCGAGAAGGTGGTTCCTAAATCAATTCCTATTATTTTAGACATATATTTTAAGATTAAGATTAATAATACAAAAACACAACCGCCCTGCTTCGCCGACTCAGCATCCCTCCTTAACTAAGGAGGGAGTTCTGATTCAGACCCCCTCTCTCAGTTGAGGAGGGGTGTCCAGTCTTCTGGACGGGGCGGTTGAATTAAATATTAGATGGCGCTCTTGTTGGTTGACTTATAACAAAATCAAAATCTTTTATAAAATTAGAAACTAAATTAGAAAAAATTGATTTGACGGGCAGGAATTGGATCGGACTTTTTATACATGGTAAACATAAAATTTCCTCTGTCTCAAATTTTATATCCTCTAAAAGTTTACCAGAAACAGCCTTGGCAATAATCTGCCCATTTCTCTCCACCAATTCAAAAACCACCATTGCCCATTCCCCATTTGGCAATTGCATGGTTTTTTGTATGTATTTATTTCTCCTCTGTATCGCTAACATATGGGTATTATAGCACATTTTTTGAAATGTCAAAAATTATTTTTTATGCTCCCCTACCACTACCTTTGGGGCGATGATTATTTTACCGTTCATAGTGTAACCTTTTCTCTTAATTTCTTTGATCACGCCATCTTCTGTCTCGTTCTCCACTGCGGTCACCTCTTCCGCCACATGTAATTTGACATCAAATTTATCGCCAATTTTCGGCACAAATTCCTTCAAACCATTTTCATCTAAAATTTTCACTAGCTGTGAGTGAATATATTCCACTCCCACTCGCCAATTTTCTGGCACCGAATTCCATTGCTCGCGATTCATAAAAGCCATATCAAAACTCTCCAACACAGTGAGCATTTCTTCCAATAAATTTTCATTAGCAAACTTAATATACTCTTTTTTCTCATCCTCAGACCGTTTTTTAAAGTTCACAAAGTCCGCGCGCTCCCTCTGCCAGCCATCCATATATTCGGTTCTTTCCGTTTCTAATTTTTTGATTTTTTCCTTTAATTTCACCAGTTTTTCCTTAGGGTCAGTTAAATTATCCGCATCTACATCGGCATCATAAACCACTTCCTCTGTTTCTTCAGTATCTTCTTTTTTCTTTATTTCGTCAGACATATTAAGGTTTTATCTCTTAGACCACTGAGGGGCTTTACGAGCTTTCTTGAGACCGAATTTTCGGCGTTCCTTGGCTCGAGGATCCCTTTTCAAATAGCCGGCTTTCTTTAAATCTTTTCTAAAACTTAGATTATGTATAATTAAGGCTCTGGCTACGGCCAAACGAATGGCTTCAGCTTGTGAATTTACTCCACCACCACTAACCATAACAGTAATGGTAAACTTTTCAGCTAATTTCAGTAAATTTATTGCATCAACTACATTCGCTCTTTGCTCGGCGACTTTAAAATAATCATCTAGAGATTTCTCGTTAATAGTAATGGCTGTTTTGGCGCTTGGAGTTAGTCTTATTCTGGCGACAGAAGTCTTTCTTCGGCCAACAGTCTCAATGTATTTTTTTTCCTTATTTTCTGTCATTTGATTATTCACTTATTTTTAAATTCTTCAACGTCTCTGATTTTAGTTTATTATTATGAATCATACCAGTAACCGCTCTTTCTAAGACCTTACTATGACCCTTTTTAACAGCCATTTCACCCAAGGTTTGTTTTTTAAGTCCACCGGGAAAACCAGAATAGTCGGTATAGACTTTAGTTCGGGCTTTTTTCTCTGTGATATCCATTTTAGAGGCATTAATAACTTCAATTTCAACGTCAGCAATCTTATTTTTCTGAAAATCAGGACTATTTTTACCAATTAAAATACTAGCCACTTCGCTGGCTACTCTTCCTAATTTTTTACCCTCGGCATCTATTTTAATTTTTTTAGTCATTGTTTTATATATTATACAAATTCAATCATAGCCATTTTTGCGGCGTCATTTTTTCGAACATTTAATTTGGTAATTCGTAAATAACCACCATTACGATTTTTATATTTTGGAGCAATACTATCAACCAATTTTTTTACACTGCCAACACCTACTTTTGAAATAATAAATCTTTTAGCACTCACGTCTCCGACTTTAGCTTTAGTCACCAATCGTTCAACTATTGGTTTTAAAACCTTAGCCTTAGCTTCCGTCGTTTTGATTTTTTCGTCTCTGATTAGAGAAACAGCCATCGTTTTTAACAAAGCATTTCTCACGTTTCTTTCTCGCCCTAATTTTTTTGTTTTTTGTCCGTGTATCATCTTATTTCAAGGTTATTCCAAAGTTTGACAAAACCTTTTTAATTTCTTGAATACCTTTTGAGCCTAGGCCTTCTATTTCATCTAAATCAGTTTCCTTTTTTCTGGCTAAACCACCCACTGTTCGAATATTACCATTTGATAGGGCATTTATTGTTCGGGCTGATAGATCAAGAGTCTCAATTCTAGTTTTTAGAAATTCAGCATCGGATTCCTTTGATTCATCCTTTTCCTCTTTTTCTTCCTTGATAATTACTTCTGGTTCCTTAAAACCAACAATAGCCTTAAGCTGTCCAATCATGATTAAAATAGATTCTTCCAGGGCTTCATTTGGGAGTATAGTACCGTCTGTTTCAATAAATAATTTTAATTTATTAAAATCTGTTCTATCACCAACACGCATATTCTCAACCTCATAATTCACTCGGCGAATCGGACTAAAAATTGCATCTAGGGAAATATGACCTATTTCTGTTCGGTCCTTCTGTAATATCTCTTTTGGTACATAGCCTAGACCTTTCTCAATCTTCATTTCTATGGAAAGTTCTGCTGATTTACTACCGAGGCTAGCAATATACAGTTCCGGATTAAGAATTTCTACTTGACCAGGGACATCAATATCACCAGCGGTAACCTCCTTTATTCCTTTAACTTTTAATTCAATCGTTTGTGGTTCATCAGTTAACATTTTTATCCTGATTTTTTTTAAATTTAAAATTAAACTAATAACATCTTCCTTTACACCGGGTACAGATGAGAATTCATGCTCCACACCAGCAATTTTTACTGAAGTGATGGCGATGCCTGGTAATGAGGAAAGAATAATTCTTCGCAAAGAATTACCCAAGGTATGTCCGTAGCCAGGATAAAGACCGTCTATTTCATAGGCTCCTGAAAATCCTTCCTCGGAGACTATACGTGGCTTAGAAGGTAACAAAACTTGTTTATTTTCTGACATAGACTTATTCTTATTAATTAATTATAAAAACGAATAAATATTATAAACTATTTTTTAAAAATATGCAAGTTCTAACGACTATAAAAGTTTAACACAGCGGCGGGATCAAAATTTGTTTCAAGCACAGCCAGTTTAGGTGCTCCCTGAACCTTACACTCCTTCTTAACAATATCAAAAGTTAACCAGGAAGGATAATTGTGGTCTTTTAATTTATTATCAATATCTGAAAAAATTCCCTTCTTAGCGCTACTTTCTCGAATGGTTATTTTATCACCAATATTTACACCATAGGAAGGAATCGTTACTTTCAGATCGTTGACCATAATATGACCGTGGGAAACCATCTGTCTAGAAGCTTGTCTTGAGCAAGCTAGACCTAGTCTATAAATAACATTATCTAATCTTGATTCAAGAATGGAAACTAATTTTTCAGGAGAATTTGCTCCAGATTTTTCCAAAATACTTTTTACATATTTAGCAAAAGTTCTTTCGTTTACTCCGTAGGTAGCTTTAGCCTTTTGTTTCTCGAGCATTTGCAGACCAAAATCACTCTTGGGACGTGGTCGTTTTTTGTCCATTTTCTTTCGCGCCTCACGGTCAGCAAATTTTTGACCTTGAGTCTTGTCAAAAACATTTGCTCCCAGACGTCTAGCGGTTTTGTATTTTGGCTTATTTATCATGCAATTTTAATTATACTCGTCTTGGTTTCTTTGGTTTTGGACCATTATATGGCACCGGTGTGGTATCTTTGATAGAATTAATCGTAAAACCCTTGGTAATAAATCCTCTTATTGCTGATTCACGTCCAGAACCCACTCCCTTAACTACTACCGATATTTCTTTCAGGCCTAAATCGAAAGCTTTTTGGCCTAGAGTCTCGCCGATTTTAGCTGCAGCAAAGGGTGTCCCTTTTTTCGCACCCTTAAAACCTAAGGATCCACTGGAGGACCACATTAGGACATTTCCATTATTATCAGTTAAGGAAACCTTGGTATTATTAAAAGTAGATTCTACATACAAAATCCCAGAGCTTATTTTCTTTTTACCAGAAGCTTTAGTCTCTACTTTATTTTCAGCGGTTTTATTTTCACCCTCTGTTTTTACAATTCTTTTTTTACCCATTTTATTTTTTATCAGCGGCCTTTCTACCAGTTCCCATTGTCTTTCTAGTATTTCCTCTCAAAGTTCGGGAATTAGTTTTTGTTCTCTGACCGCGAGATGGAAGCTTCTTAGCATGCCTGGTTCCACGGTAAGCCTTAATATCCTTTAATCTTTTTATATTTCCAGAGATCTCTCTTTTTAAATCACCCTCAATTTTTTTAATTTCAATTATTTTACGGATATCATTTTCCTCATCAGGAGTAATTTCAGTTGGTTTTTTCTCACCATTAACTTTGGCCTCCTTTAAAATTATTTTTGCCAAAGGTAAACCTATACCATATAGCACGGTTAGGCCTATTTTTAATCTTTTATTGTCTGGTATGGTGATTCCTGAAATACGCATAAATTAAAATTGATCTCGGCGATTATAGCATAAGCACCCTTATAATGCAATGATTATCCCTGTCTTTGCTTATGGCGGGCATTAGCCGTACAAATAACCGTCACTCTGCCCTTTCGGCGCACTACTTTACATTTTGGACATATTTTTTTAACTGACGCTCTGACTCTCATTATTTTATTTATTAATATCTTTTAATTATTTTACCCTTACCACCGTAGTCATCTACCTCATAGGTGACTTTATCACCGATCAAAACTCTAATTCTATGCATTCTCATTTTTCCAGACAGATAACAAAGAATTTCGGTTTCCTCATTTGCCGTTTTTACATTAAAAAGCGTATTCGGAAAGGCCTCAGTCACAATTCCCTCTTTTACTTGTTTGTCTTTGTTATTTGCCATGTGAAAACTACGTTCGCGATTATAGCAAATAATCATCTCAATAGTCAAGCTTGTTCCTGTATTTTAATCTTATTAGTATTGTCAGGGAAATATCTCGTCCAAACCGGGCGGAAAATCACTTGGATGCCAGTAACAGAGTTTTTATACTTATTTAATATATTATTGATCTCAGCCTCTTTCTTCCCAGCCAAATCATTTTTTATCGCCTCAACGTCATAGACCCATTTAATGATTGCCTCCCCGTCTAGCTTTATCTTCAGCGTGTCATTTTTCCATAAATTTGTATCGTCTCCCGTAAAAGTCACTGTCAGATTTTCCGTTGGTATCAGTTCAATCGCCAAGCCATCATAATCGGTGATCTTCTTATCTGCAATATATTTTGCTAATTTACTATTATTAAAGACTATCCCGTTTAAACTGCCTTCTATGTTAATTTTAACACTATTATTATCAACGGCGGTATCCAGTAGTTTGCTATAAGCGATGGAATAACCATCCTGGAAGAATAAATAATTTTCTGGTTTGGAAGCATACAATTCTTTTAATAATTGCTCTTTTAATTTTGTCTTAATTATTTCCTCAGTCGTAGCTCGGACACCGTCAGCCACAATTCTTTGTAGGCCAATAAAACCGCCAACTATATCTTCCTTGAGTAAGGCATAAAAACTATCATATCTTGGATCACCTTTGAAGCCGGGTATTTTAAAATCACCAGTTAGATCAGCCTGCAACAAATTATAGCCTTCCCCTGCCTGATCGGCAAAAACAGTAGCCTCAACACTGCCAGGGATGACTTTACCGGTAGTATCTTTTTTATAGCCAGGTACAATGACCGAGCTATTAATTCGATAAACTTTGCCATTCTTTGCCTCAAAACGCGTATTATTAATTAATCTCTGTGAGACACTACTGTAATTATTGTAAATTATAATTTTTCCTGTCGCCTTTTGACTGACCTCTTTTTCTTCCGTCGCCTCAACAATTTCTCCGACCTGTTGCTTTATATTCAGAACTTCAAAGGATATCTCGCTAAGGCCAGTGGAGTTTGTTTTTGCTGTATAAAGGTCATTATCAAAGCTGATATTCTGTATTTTAGGGCTGATGATAACTGTCGCGGAAGAAAATAGAATCGAAATACTAAAAAATAGAGCCAGCAAACAAATAATAGCGATAAGCCAAATCATAAATTTTGGATTTACAGGTTTTCTTTTCCAGCTGGTTTGTTTGGCAATTCTTTGAATGTTTGAATTTTCATAATCAATTTCATCCTCCTCAGTTTCTACTTTAAATTTTTTCTTTTTCTCAATAGAAATCGGTATTTGCCGAATGGATTTTTTGGAAACAATTATGTCATTAATAATTTTTTTGGGCATGATTATATTTTATAGAAATTATCCAGAAACATTAATTCTAATCTAAATATTATATCATCATTAGTCGTATTTGACCTAATTTTTTTATTATCAATCAGTGTCACCTCAAAATCCTGTTTCTCTAATTTCTCTTTCAGAAATGATGCTAAATCACAATT
>CAZIYU010000015.1:0-13034 GCA_964543595.1 uncultured Candidatus Saccharibacteria bacterium
AAAGGTCGAAATTACAACTAATTAACTGTCAATTATGTTCCCTAGCTTGAACAGCTCTTCTTGCGGTGAAGAAAATTTCTGTTCTATTTTTTCCATTCCGGTTTCCATTTACCAGATATTATAACATAGATAAAATAAAAATTTATATCAAAAACAGCTTCGGTCTATCGAGACCGAAGCTGTTTGGAGATTGGGAGGATTATACTATCTAATATATAGGTGAAATAATTAACATTTAAGGCTGGCTAATACCATAAAGCAAACGGTAACCAGCTGGAATTTTTGCCAAATCGCTTACAGTATTTGATGGGGCGTTTGGACCATAAGCAGGCCAGGCTAGACTTCCAAACCAACTCGGCTTACTTGTTAGAAACAAGCTATCTGGCAAAGCGCGATCCGCTACTGCCGGATCCCAAACAACTGCATTGTTTGCCGCATCCCAGTTGCCGTGAAGTAGAGTGGTCGTCTTTACAATAGAATCATGCACCGCTGTCCCGCTACTGCTGTCGTTTCTGCCACTGTAAGGATAGCCAAGACGATAAATATATGGAGTTGTGTAAGAGAAGTTTGTGCTACCGGGATCATAGCTCCAAGAAATAGAACCTGGCTGAGCATAACTTCTTGTTACATTTGGCAAAGATAAAGTAATAGAAGGTGGCGCTGTTCTCTCGCCCAATTGATTGCCTACAACAGAATAATTGCGCTGTAAGGCGTCAATGGAAACTGCTATGCGATGTTGGGTTGTCGCAGCACTATTACCCGGGATACGATTTCTAAACAATGTTCCCCAACCGCTCGGCCCATAATAATAATCAGACTGAAAGAACCCGGTATAATTTCCTTCAAATAAATTGTAAGAAGGAAATGGAGAATGGTTCCCATTAATCTCATGCTGGAGCCATTCGCCGGTGTAGCCACCATTCACATACTTTCCGAAGGCAAACGCATTGTAAGCTATGACATTACTGTCGCTTCCGCCCTGGATAAGCATAGTGCTTTGAGTGTTGTAAATAATATTATCTACAATAAGAGAATTGCTTGTTGGATCAAGCTGTAGGCCGTATCCATGATCAACGGCATAATAATCAGGATCGTGCAAATACGAGCCACGCATTTCAAAATTGGCGCTTTTACGAACCCAGACCGCTGCCAAACCGCCCCAATTCTTGACTTCAACATTCTTAAGCCAGAACCCATAAGTACCAATAACTGTTATACCTCGATCACTTGTATTACCGCCGTTGCCGTTGACAGTCATATCTTCTATACCGGACATTTGTGGACCGCGCACCCCAAGTTTAGTAATCTGCGGTGTACGTGCTAATTCAAGAGTATATGGCAAAGCTGGTGTAAATGAAATTACGCTTCCAGTGACACCTGTAACCTTGCAGTAGTGAAGTTGGGCTCTATTACCATCTCTCAATTTTCCAACTGCATCATTATTGTATGTTGCTGTTGTGCCACCACCTGTTCCATAGCCTTGAATCCAACCAGCATTATTCATGTCAATCACGCACATATCCCCAATGGCATAGCCGGCTGAACTTGCAACAGCAACACTGGTCGCTCCTTGTGTAGTCGCGCCTGTAATATTTGTAGTATTCGTCCATGAACCATCCCATGGTGGCGCCTGACCTATGGTCATCAAATCAGAACCCGAAGGGGTGATATTGAGTATGGTGCTACTCATACCAGACCCACGTAAAACCCAATTATCTTTGGATCTGATAGAAAGGCTAGAAATATTATATATTCCGGGATTAAGCTTAACTACTTGGCCGGAAGGACAACTGGTAATGGCATTTTGGATATCGGTTGCTGTTACCCCCGGAGAAAGAGTTGAACAAATCGTCTCCCGTAATGGAATACCGCCAGGAATACCTGCGCCGGCCCAAATAGCCGTTGGAGCATTTTCAATCGGAATACCGCCGATTGTTCCGCCAGATAAAGTTGTCCCGGAAGGAAGAAGTGGAAAAGTTAAATTTGTATAATCAATTAAAATGTCATCAAAATAAGTATAAGTAGGACTGGTATTGTTGTGCGGGCTGCCCACCCCATAACCAATGTGGGTTATATTGTTCACGTCTACGTTACCAGTCACTGATCCGACGAGTGTCCAGTTGACAATCTCGTAAACATTCAAGGCCACCGTTCCGGCTGCCCCATTCACCTTGAATGTATACCAGTAAGTTTGATTTTGATTGACGGGAAAATAAGCAGTGTGTTTGGTGCCATTCCAGCCTGTTTCAATGTTAAATTGCAATACCCCAGCCCCCCCTGAGTTCAGTTGAAACACCGCATAACCAGCCCCAAGATGAACATGGGCGTAATCATAAATTTCCCAATTACCTCCGGCTGGACCTACTGTGACATACCCGGACAAAACCACCGCGGGTTTAGGTGAATCAAAAGTATATGTGGCCACTGCATTGTCAACATTATCCGGCACACGCCAAGTATGAGTTGAACCTATATCATTGTAGGTAGTGCTACCGACTGTGACCGGACCACGTAGAGCTTTCTCGTTCAGATTAGAAACCTGCACTGCGCCAGTCACGCTCCATGTTCCCGCGCCATAACCAGAAGTAAGTGAGCCTTCCATGTCTTGATAGGCATCAACAACTGTACCTGAAGCAGATGCTGCCTGTAAATATGTCTCCACCACCCAGCCATCTACACCAGAGTCAAAGTTAACATTCCACCAATTATAACTATTAGCATTGGTTGGTCCGCCAATCACAGTCCCAATGACATTCAGAGCTTGAGTACCTAATAATGTTCCAGCGGTAGAGGCAGTAGCTCGGACATTGACGGGGCCACTTGATACTTGCACTCGGGTATTTAGGGAGAATTTAGTGGAAGCGGGTGGGGTCACGGTACAGCTCTGGCTTAATACTGGTGTTCCGCCTGTGCACCCAGTGGGAGTTGAAGCAGTAACGGTTCGAGTTTGTGTCCCAGTCGTACAAGTAGTTGGGGTCCAAGCAGAATAGGTAAAAGAGCTACAGGTAGTTGGAGTTGGTTCTGGTGTCGAACCATACAAAGCAATAATTTCACTTAGAGAAAGTGCGGTATTGTAAATTCGGACTTCATCAAGCGAACCAGAGAAATATTCACGATTCCCCTCCCAGCTACCGAGCAGTAAAGAACTATTGTTAGAAGTATGAGACCCTTGAGCGGTAGTGATTAAATTACCATTCAAATACAAAGAAAGAGTGTCGCCATTGTAAACCGATACAACATGATACCAAGTATTAGCTGATAAGTTTGAAGCACGAGTAGCGGCCTCCCAACCAGAACCATTACCAGTGTAACAAGCTAGAGTATTACCCTGATCAAGTTCGCAACCATAATCATTAGGCTTGATAACTAATGACTGCCAATCATTAGCCGATGGAAAAGTACTTGGCTTCATCCAGAAACTTAAAGAAAAATTATTTACTTGATCCAGATCACCTACACTTACACTTTGTGAGCCATTAAAGGCATAAGCTTTTTGACTGGCACCAGCTCGATCTGAAGTTAAGGTGGGACAATTTGTACAAGTACCATTCCAATTTGAATTCCAAGAATTATTTAAATTACCAGTGAAAGGATAATAGGCGGTATTGGTATTGGGAATAGTGCCCAATCTCACCGACACATTAGCATTAGCCGTTTTAGTGTTATCAGCTTTGGATCGAGCTTGAACAGTAATATTTACCGCCTGATTAGGAGCAGTGTAAAGACCAGTGGCAGTAATGGTACCGTAGAAATTATCAATAATCGTTTCAATCGGAATAATAGTATAGGTGACTCCTGTATTGGTTGTGCCAGTTACCGTAGTATTAAGTTGTAAAGTCTGACCAGTTAAAATAGAGCTGTCAGCCGGAGTCATAGTGATCTCAACAGGCATGACACAACTCTGTGTTTCTACTTTTGTAATCTCACCAGTACAGAGTTGATTCTGGGCCGTCAGAGTTCGGGTTTGACTACTATTAACACAATTACTCCAACTTAGATCATTGTAGGTACAAGTTGGGAGAGTACAGGTCTGACTGAGAACCGGGAAACCGCCTTCACAACCTGATGGCGAAGAGCTAGTTACCGTTCGAGTCTGGGAACCGTTTACACAATCACTCCAATTGGAATAAGTGAAAGAAGTACAAGCTACCGGTTCGTCTGGTGGCGGTGGTGGAGGAGGAATCACAATACTACCGTTATAATTGTAGAGAGCCGAGACTTCAGCGACTGATAAAGGACGGGAATAGATACGGACTTCATCCATGGCTCCTTTGAGAGTAATACCGGCTTCTTCCCGACCGAGATATAGCGGACCATTACCAGTAACGGTGGTGACGGGCATAGGAAGAGTTTGTTGAAGGGAGCCATCAATATAGATTTTAGCTTTCTGATTACCAAAAGTGACTACTAAATGATGCCAACCACCAGTCAGAGCAGATAGACTAACAGAGGTATCGGTCCCAGTATCGGTACCATGATCTAAGCGTAAGGTATCACCAGCAGAATTGAATTGAATATCTAATTGTTGTGTCGAACCATCAGTGGTTTTAGAAGAGATACCCGCCCAAGCGTTTTGCGTGGAGGCTAGATTCAACCAGAAAGAGTAGGTATAGTTTCTTTTTAATTGTAAACCCTTACCAGAAATTTCCACATAATTATCACCGTTTAAGAGGAGGGCTTGACCTAATTTACCTGAAGTATAGTTCTCCGGACCATTCACTTCCCCATTCAAACCCTTGGGACCAGAGTCAGTGGCATTACCATCGAATTGATAGTAGGCTACTAGACCATTTTCTAAAGTCCCAGCGACTTGAGCGGTAAAGGAATCCTCGAGGCCTAATAATCGTTCGGGATATTTAACCGAAGCGAAGAGGAAGAGTAAAACATAGGTGGAGATGATGACGAGAGAGAGATACTTAAGGGTTTTCATATTTAAAAGAATTATTAAATGATTAAAAAGAAAAAGATCCGACTAGGTTAATTATATCATAGAAAAATTAGCTCACAAGAGAGATTGAAAGTGAGAGTGTGGATAAGGCCTGTAAACTAAATTTGTGTTAAAATCTCCACTCCATCTTTAGTTACTACTATAGTATGTTCAAAATGAGCACTACGAGAGCTATCAATAGTACGGTAGGTCCAGCCATCGGCATCCAATTTTATATGTTTACTACCTTCATTTATCATCGGCTCCAAAGCTAAAACCATTCCGGCCTTAAGTTTTTCTCCTTTATCTTCCAAGCAATAATTTGGTACATAAGGATCTTCATGAACTTTATAACCCACTCCATGGCCACATAATTCTTCAACAATACCCAGACGTTTCGGTCGAACATAACGTTCAATAGCATAACTAATATCGCGAATATGAACTCCTTCTTTTATTACTTTTATTCCTTCTAGCAAAGCCTGTTTAGTCACCGCCATTAATTCCATTCCAGCAGAATCCACCTCACCCACTGGCACCGTCACAGCATGATCCGTAAATAATCCTTTATGATTCAAACCCATATCCAGAGAAACAATATCTCCCGTTTTTAAAATTTTATCTTTCCCATGCGGTATACCGTGTACCACTTCATCATTAATAGAAACACAAAGAGAGGCCGGATAAGGTTGTTTCATCCCCGCTGGTTTATAATTCAAAAAAGATGGTTTATCACCACCCTCTAAAGCTAATCGATAGGCTAGTTTGTCTAAATCGGAAATCAATGTTCCGGGTTTTACTTCTTTGGCTACTTCAGCCAAAATAAAGGCTAATCTCTTGCCCCCTTCTCGAAGTATATCTATTTCTTCCTTAGTCTTAATACTGACACTCATGCTTAAATCTTACAGATTCAAACCTAATTTAGCAAGTATTTCATTTTGCACATCCTCAATGGGTTGTTCGCCATTTACTTCTATATAATTATAATATGGATCACTTTTAAAGTAATTAACTGAAGGTATTACCTCTATTTCAAACCATTCTAATCTCTTTTTTATTGATTCCGAATTATCATCTTTACGTGCTCGCCCTAATAATCTTTTTTCTGACCAATCCTTACTTACATTCACTAAAATAACTGTTGGTTTTTCAATATTGTAAAATCTAAGAGTATCATTTAGTAATTGGGCTTCGCGTAGTTTTCTGGGTGTACCATCAAAAACAATATTTTCTTCACCAGTAAAATTATCTTTCAAACTATTCATCCATAAAGACACAATTACGGCTTCTGGAATTAACAAACCTTCAGACATTATTTGATTAGTTTTCTTTTGAGTATAAGTTTCACCTTTAGAAAACTCTCTGATCAAAGCGCCACTTTCAATATGAATCGTCTTACAATCTTTTTCACCAATCTGACATAAATGTTTCATTAAAAGATCAGCTTGTGTTCCTTTACCACAACCAGACCGACCTAAAAAAATAAAAACTTTTGATTTATTTTGCATGAGGATATTGTAGCACAAATTACCTATCTCAAACCACCCCCTAGCCCCCTCCTAAGATGAGGAGGGGTAAGAGAAATAAAAAACTAAGACCTTCCTAGCCCCGCCTTTCTTAGGAGGGGTCGCCTTCTGAGGCGGGGGTGGTTTATTTCTTAAAAGGAAAACCAATATATGAGAGAAAGGCGTCAGCTTCTTTTTTATTAGAAGCCGTGGTACCAATGGTAACAGTCATACCAAAAACATCTTTCAAATCTTCATCGGCGGTCTCTGGAAAAATAGTATTTTCTTTCATACCAATGGAATAATTTCCCATTTCATCAATACCTTTTTTAGACAAACCACGAAAGTCCTTAGTTCGAGGAAAAGCGACTAAAATTAGTTTATCAATAAAGGCAAACATTCTAGTTCCTCTGAGAGTCACAGTCAGACCAACCGGATCTCCCTCTCTCACCTTGAAAGCAGCGATACTTTTCTTAGATCCACGTAAAGCTGGCTTCTGTCCAGAGATTTTAGTTAATCGATCTACTATAATATCAATTTTCTTTTTATCTTTAAGTGAACCGATGCCAACATTAATTACCACCTTAGTAAACTTCGGTGCCTGCATAGCATTCTTATAACCCTGCCCTTCTTTTAAATGTTCAAAGGCTTTAGCTTGTTTTTCTTTTGTATTTAAAATTTTAGTCATATTTATATTTCTTTACCAGTTTTTTTACTGATTCGAACATTTTTATCACCAATTAGTTTCTTACCAGCTCGAACTCTCTTTTTCCCTTCCAAAAGCATGACATTGGAAACATGAATCGGCATCGCCTTTTCAATTATCTGCCCTTTAGAATTTGATTTATTAGCTCGCTGATGTTTCTTTTTCATATTCACTCCTTCCACAATAATCAAATCAGATTTAGGAAAAGCCCTAACCACCTTGGCATTTTTACCTTTATCCTTTCCCGCAATCACTATTATATTGTCGTTCTTTTTAATCTTCATTGTACTAATTATTATACTAATCTACTAATGGACTAATGATACTAATTTAACTGACTAATAAATTCTGATTTATTCTTATATTCGTTAATTACATTCGTAGTATTAGTTCATTCGTATCTATTGGTATTGTTAAACGATCTCTGGGGCTTTGGAAGCAATGCCCTGAAAACCTTTCTCCGCTATCTCTCGAGGGATCGGACCGAAAACTCTTCCCGCTAATGGTTCACCCTTAGCTTTATCCACAATTACCACTGCATTTTCATCAAAACGAATATAGGAACCATCCTTTCTTCTATATGGTGCTCGCTGTCTAACCACAATAGCATAAAGTACATCCTTCTTTTTTACACTCTTTCTGGGCTCCGCCTTCTGCACAGATAAAACAACCATATCACCAAGCTGGGCGATAAATTTTTTTGACGAACCAAGCACCTTAAAGATTCGGCCTAATTTGGCTCCGGTATTATCTGCTATGGTTACTAATGTTTTATCTTGAATCATAATATTTTATTTATTTTCAACAATCATAAATCTTTTATCCTTGGACATTGGCCTAACTTCGACAATCTCAACTATCTCACCTAATTGATGCTTATTACCAGCATCATGAGCCTTAAACTTTTTCTGTCTCTTAAGGAATTTCCCATATTTTGGATGCTTAGTAAAACGCTCAACATTGACCACTGCGGTATCCTTCATCTTCACGGAAACTATTTTTCCGGAGAATATTTTCTTCTTTCCCTCTTCTTTTTTAATTACTTGGTCAGTCATTTTATTATTTTATTACCGGATTATTTAATATCGTCATAATCTGGGCAATCTCTTTCTTTAAATTCAAACCCTCCTTCAAATTACGGGTCTTACTACCAGACAAAGCAAATCTGAATAAACGTAAAGCTTCCTGCTTATCTTTTAGCAATTGTTTTAATTCTGATACTGTTTTTTTATTTAAATCCTCCATAATTTTATACTATTTCTCGGCTAACAATTTTAGTATGAACACGAATCTTGGTTCCTCCTTTTCTCAAAACCTCCTTAGCGGCGCTCTCGGAAATACCATCAACTTCAAAAAGTACTCGGCCTGGTTTGATAACGGCTTGATAACCCTGAGGATCTCCCTTTCCCTTACCCATTTTCACTTCGGCTGGCTTTTGGGTATATGGTCGATCAGGAAAAATACGAGTCCAAAGTTTTCCAGTCTTACCTAATGAGTGAGCAATGGTTTTTCTCGCGGCTTCAATTTCTAATGAACGGATTCGTCCAGCACTAATCGCTTTCAAACCAAAAGAGCCAAAGGAAACTTTAGTACCGCGGGTTTCATTACCCACCTTTCCCTGATTTTCTCGGCCAGTTTGCCACTTTCGATATTTTACTTTTTTTGGAATTAACATATATTTTATTTATTGAAAATCTCACCCTTATATATCCACACTTTTATACCAATATCACCATAGGTCATATGAGCTCTTTCTTGAGCATAATCAATATCGGCCCGTAAGGTCTGTAAAGGAATTTGGCCTTTTTTTAAATCCTCAGTTCTAGCCATTTCGGCTCCACCCAATCGGCCACCCAAATATATTCTCACTCCCAAGACATCGCGATTAGCCATAACTTTCTCCAAAGTTTGCTTCATGACTCGACGAAAAGGCATACGCTTTTCTAATCCTTCAGCAATCATATAAGCCACGATAGCGGCATTTGATTCCGGTGATTTTATTTCCTCAATATCAAGCTTGAAATCAGCTGGGATAGCCAACTTATTTTTGCTGACAAATTTCAAAATGTCATTTCGTAATTTAACTGATCCTTCTCCACTGCGACCAATTATCACTCCCGGTCGGGAGGTCTTAATAATAATTCGAAAAGATTTTTGATTTCTCTCCATTTCAATAGATGCAATATACTGACCACGCATTTTTTTCTCCAAAAATTCTCTCAGAGTAATATCCGCCTTCAAAGCTTCTCGAAAGTCCTTATTAGAAGAAAACCAACGAGATTTCCAATCTCTGATAATACCTAATCTATGTGAATATGGATGGACTGAATGTGACATAAAATTATTTTTTACTTTTATCCTCCCTAACGCTTAAAACCAAAGTTAAGTGACTGGTTCTCTTACGAATCGGTGTCGCCATACCTCTAGCCTTTGGCATTCGACGGTAAAGAATAGCACCGCTATCTACCGTTAAAGCTTTTACAAATAAATCCTCCACGTTCAAGCTGAAATTATTCTTAGCATTGGCAATAGCTGACTTAAGAAGGTTGATAATTGGATCCGAGGCTCGCTTAACGGTTATGGTTAAAATATCAATAGCTTCTTCTGCTTTCTTACCACAAATCAAATCGGCCACTAGGCGAACCTTTCGGGGTGACTGTCTATAATCATTTAATTTGGCAGTAATATTCATAATTATTTTTTAGCTCCATCCTTAGCTTCAATTGAAGCTTTAGCTGATTGAGCGGCGCTAATTTCGGCTTCCTTTTGTTTAGTATCAAGTTCCTTCTGCATCTTTCCTCCATGACGATGGAATTTCTTAGTATGAGAAAATTCGCCTAATCTATGGCCTACCATATCTTCAGTGACCAATACCTCAATATGTTCACGGCCATTATGCACTCCAAAATTAAAACCAACCATTTCTGGAGCAATCTGGGAACGTCGAGACCAAGTCTTTATGACTCCGGTTTCGATCGGCTTTTTACCTTCTATTTTCTTTAGAAGTCTTTCATCCACATATGGGCCTTTTTTAATTGATCGTGCCATTTTTTTCTTGTCTCGAGCTTAGTCGAGAGATTATTTAAGTTGAAGCATTATACTAACAAAATTCCCTTAAAAGTCAACGTTATTTGCCCGCCTTATTCTTTCCGACCCGGCGACGAGAAACAATCAAATGATTAGAATATTTCTTCGGTTTTCGAGATTTTTGACCTTTACCAACGTGCTTACCCCAACGAGTCTTGGCAAAACGCAAACCGCGACCCTGTCTCTGCTCTCCTCCACCGTATGGGTGATCACAAGGGTTCTGAGCGGTACCACGAACAGTCGGTCGGATTCCTAACCAGCGACTTCTGCCGGCCTTACCGATATTGACGAGTTTGTTTTCATTATTAGAAACCTCTCCCACGCAGGCGAAACAGGAATCCATCACTTTTCGCACTTCAGTTGAAGGTAATTTCAAATGGGTATAACCAGAATCATTAGCCACCACCTGCACAAAGTTTCCACCGGCTCGGCCCAACTTACCACCATTACCGGGTTTTAATTCCACATTGTAAACAAAAGTACCGACACCGATTTTCTTCAAAGGCATTCTATTTCCTACCTTTATCTCCGCATTTTCAGAGACGATAAAAGTATCGTTAACTTTAACGGTATTAGGTAAAATGACATAGCGCTTTTCACCATCAGCATAAAGAGCCAAACCAATGAAAGCGGTTCGATTAGGATCATATTCTACGGAAATAATCTTAGCGATAATATCTTTTTTATCATATAAAAAGTCCACCTCTCTAAAAAGTCTTTTGTGTCCCCCTCCCTTATGTCTAGTAGTTAGACGACCATAATTATTACGGCCCACATTTCTCTTACGGCCAAAAGTCAAAGCCTTTAATGGCTCCGAGGCAGTAATAATATTACGGAAATCTATTCCGGTCATATTTCTTCGACTAGGTGATGTTGGTTTATAATGCTTCATAAAAATTTAAAATTTAAATATCAAAATGTAAAATTAAACAAATTCAATCTTATCGCCTTTCTTTAAATAAACTATCGCCTTTTTTACACCCGATTTCATTCCTTTTTTACCTCGAGTAAATACTTTCTTGGCTGGCAAATTAATAATATTTACTTTTTCCGGAGTAACTTTATAAATTTCTGTCACCGCCTTAGCAATGCTCTTCTTATTAGCTTTAGGCATCACTTCAAAAGTGTAAACATTAAGACCTTCCGCCTGGAGGCCGGACTTTTCGGTAATTCTTGGTTTTTTTATAATTAATTCATTCATTGTTTTCTTTTGAAAAGTAATAAATATTTATTACTTTTCTGTTTTTTACTTCATTTTGTTTTCTAAAAATTTAAAAGCTTCAGTTGGATTATCAATAATCAAATATTTATAATTCAAAACATCTAGAGGATTAATATTTCTGAATTCATCTAATTTAATATTATTAAAATTTCTCAAACCGCGATCCAAATTCACATCTTTTTTCAGCACAGTAATATAAGTGGAATTTGAAGTTTTAGTTAAAATTTGCTCTCCCCCTTTAATTTTAGATAAGCCCTTAAGAATACTTAAACCCTCTTTAGTCTTGGGTGCGGAAATTTTTAAAGTATCTAAGAAAAAGATTTCTCCATCCTTAAATTTCTTTGATAGAATAGTGAAAAGAGCCTTAGCTTTCATTTTCTTATTCACTTTACGATCATAATTTTTTTCTTTTCTCGGACCATGAGCCACGCCTCCTTTTACCCAAATTGGTGAACGAGTAGAACCATGACGAGCCCGGCCCAAACCCTTTTGCTGCCAGGGTTTTTTACCACCTCCACTGACTTCTCCGCGGGTTTTAGTATGAGCTAAATTAGTCCTCTTATTAGACATTAAGGAAACCACAACCTGATTTACTAGGTCAGCATTCCAGCTAAGGCCAAAAATATTCTCCGGCAAAGCGACTTTATCAACTGACTTACCCTCCTGATTATAAATTTGGGCTTCTAGAGCACCTAAAGTTTTTATCTCTTTATCTCGAGCATCTTTTTTTTCTTTTCTAACGGCCGTCTTAACTTCACCAGTTTTTGTTTTAACGGTTTTATCAGCTTTAGAAGCTTTGATTATTTTTTTGGCAGTCGCTTTTTTCATATATTTAAAATTAGGCGGTAATCTCAATTAAAGTTCCTTTTCTACCAGCCACGGCTCCTAAAACCAAGAGCTCATTGGTAGCAGTATCTAATTGAATTATTTTCAATCCCGAAATGGTAACTTGATCAGAACCAGTTCGTCCGGCCATACGCATTTTCTTTGGCACGCGCCCTCCCTCTCTAGTACCGCCAGAAATAGAACCTGGAGCGCGTTCAGAGTGCTTTTGACCGTGGGAACGAGGCTGGCCTTTGAAACCATGGCGTTTGATAACACCTTGGAAACCCTTACCTTTAGAAATGGAAGAAACGGTAATTTTGTCCCCTTCCTTAAAATTATTTAAATCAATCTTATCCCCAACTTTCATCCCAGCCAAAGCTTTTTCGTCTTCAATTCTGAATTCTTTTATATATCTAAAGTGTCCTAATTCCTTTAAATGCCCTTTTACTGCTTTAGAAATATTTTTCTCTTTCTTAGTTCCAAAACCTACCTGCACAGCATTATAACCGTCAGTAGCCACAGTCTTAACTTGAGTAATGACAATTGGGCCAGCCTCTAAAACCGTCACGGGCACAACATTCCCCGCTTCATCAAACACTTGAGTCATATTCTTTTTTAAACCGAGAATAAATTTCATATTAACGAATTATAATACTAATCTACAAATGAACGAATGGTACGAATGTAATTAACAAATAAAACCTATGGCGATATGAGTAAATCAATTCTTACTCCTATCCCCCTTCCTCCCTGCCTCTTTTA
>CAZIYU010000016.1:0-12575 GCA_964543595.1 uncultured Candidatus Saccharibacteria bacterium
CTCTTGGCCATTTGAGTGATGGATTCAAAATTCATAAGTGAATTATATATTAAATTACAAATCTTTCAAATGCTCTTTTAAAAGTTCGCCCAAGACAATAGGTAGTTTGGAAACATCTTCCACCACTAAGGCATTTGGCGCATAAGTGGATAAAACCGGTACGCCTCCAACCGTAATTCCCACACCAACAGCCACCACACCGCAGTCCCGCAGTTTTTTTAATTGCATCTGCACAGAGACGGAATTATCACTACCACCATCCGTAAAAACAATCACAATCTTTTTCAATTCGCCAATTTTTATTTTATTTTTTATATTTTCCGTTAAATTTTCTACTATTGCCTCCAAGGAGTTAAAATCTGTGGTTGTCCCCGGTAAACTGTGAAGTTTTTTGAAAACATTTATTCTCTCCGCTTCGCCCAGCTCGGCCGACATCACTTTCATCGGTTTTTTGTCTTCACCCGCCCCAAAACCATAAATTTCGGATTTGACCTCTAACGGTTTATCTATATTTATTTTCTCCGCCTCACATAATTCTGCAAATTCTTTCAACACTTCCATCACCATCACGGCGGATTTTCTCTGTTCCTCGGCTTTTTGACCTTCTTTCATTGAACCACTTTGATCACAAATTAAAGTGATTTCCACTTCACCAAACCTGTCCCCTTTCTTTTCTTTTATTTCTGTGTCCTCCCAAACTTTTGGTTGAAGATTACCACTCTTTACATCAGCCACTAATTGCGCTGGTTCCACCAATTCATCCCCCTCTTCCACTGGATATTTTGGAGCCAAAGCTTTTTTGAGACGTTTAGAAATAATCCTAGAAAAAAGATTTTTTAATTCTTCTATCACACTAACATCTGTTTCCGGATTTACTATTTTTTCTAAATTCTCCACTATTGTTCTATAATCCTGCAAATCCTTTTTCTCCACACCAATTTTCTTGGCATAATCATCATCAGCTTTGTCTTTACTGTCCTTACCTTTTTGCGCTTCCTTCCACTCTTTCAAAGCTTTGTCTATTTCCTCTACCGGCACCGCTTCGGGAAATTTCTTTTCTACTTCGGCATATTCATCCGCAAAAATTTTATTTGGATCTGTCTCTTCATCTACTTTACCTTTACCTTTACCTTTTT
Source organism: uncultured Candidatus Saccharibacteria bacterium (assembly GCA_964543595.1). Classification (GTDB taxonomy): domain Bacteria; phylum Patescibacteriota; class Minisyncoccia; order Phycocordibacterales; family GWA1-40-21; genus CAIJXO01. The sequence continues at coordinate 1,137 of CAZIYU010000016.1, forward strand.
TCTTTTCTCCTTGTTCTCCTTTACCCTCTCCTTCTCCCTCCCCCTCATCTTCTGAGGAGGGGTTAGGGGTGGTTTCTTCCCCTTCTCCTTTTTCCTTATTTTCTTCTTCTTTCTGCTTTTTTTTCTCCTCCATATCCTTCTCCAATAAAGCTTGCACTTTTGGCCAAAGATATTTATCTTGCAATCTTAATCTTAAAGACATTGGCGTCTCCGGATTTGTCATTATATCCATCAGGCCTTTAACTTTAGCTACTTCGTCAAGCACTTGCCTTACATCAGGCGATACCTGACACAATTCTCCCGGAACCCTAGCTTCTCGTAATAAAGCATAATTAAATTGAATGTGTTTTGGTAATTCGGCAAAATCCGTTTCTGCAAATAAATCCTGTTTAAAAGTTTTTTCTTCCACCTCCTCCATTCCCTTATTGGTTTTTGATATTAAAGCTCTATATTCCCTAACGTCCGCCACACAATTATCCATCAAAGCAAAAGCTTTTGACTTTTTTATCCTCTGAAACCATTTATCAAACTTTTTCTCACCACCTTCTTCAGAAAGTATTTGAATCTTTTCTAAAAAATGTTCTATTTCATGTAAAGTTAAAAATATGGTCTTTTCATCAGTAAAACCAAATATCTTTTTAAACATTGTAGTATTTACATAAATAGTATTAGTCTCAATATTAAAAGCAAAAGTCTTTAAATCCGCAGGTGCTGGTTCTATCTTTATTTTACCTTTGGCATAATGCTCAAAAAAATCCCGATGTTTTTCCACCAGTGCCACCGCCTCCGCATGTTCCCCTTCATTTTCCTCCCCCTCCTTTTTTAATTCTATGATATTTGGCTGTTCCATTATTTTAACTTAAAACTATCTCCTAATAAATATAACACATTTTGCTTGATTTTATAAGTATTCCCATAGCTCAATAATCCTAAGTAAGAATATATCACTTCTAATTTAGTATCAGGAAAAATAGTTTGATACATCCTAGCTTTAGTGCTTTTTCTCAAGGTCCGATGCTTTTCAAAATGTGTCCAACCCAAAAAATCCAGACCGGAACTAACCGTTTTTATAAAAACCTTATCCGGATGAAGTTCTAATTTTAAGCTATCAGCTAAAAACATTTTCATTTTTGGTATCAAGGATTCCAAATGTGACTTATCACGGGAAAAAATAACAAAATCAGCCACGTCCTTTTTCTTTTTCTTGCCATTTCTGAATTCTAGCCAACTATTCATTAATGATTTATAAGAAAAAATATCTTCAAATTTGCCAGTGTAATATTTGTCTTTATGCATTATAATAATATGATTATGAATAAAATTAAAAAAAACGGGACGGGAATGCAAAGTATGTCGGGAATTTCTGCTCACTTATTAGAGGCCTATGTCCTCTGGCAAAATAGTGTCAAACATATACCCAAAATGCTCAGGCATTCTATAGGTGTAAAAATTGATACTCTTTTTGCTAGAATGGTAGAGCTTACCTATATAGCCACATTTGCCAGTCTTGACAAAAGATTGCCTTTTGTTAGTGAAGCCAATACCAAAAATGATTTGTTAAAATTCATGCTTTATACCCTATTAGAGCTAAAGGGGATCAAACAAGAAGCCTTTAATGAATTATCACAAAAGATGGAGGAGGTCGGCAAAAGGCTTTACGGCTGGAAAAACCAAATAATAGAACAAATAAAGAAAGAGAGCTCAAACGGCTCAACAGGCAAGCCGGTTGAGCCGTTAGCCAAAGACAGAAAGTAACGAGAAGCACAACACGGTAATCAGCATTCCAGGAATTGCTCAGCCAATTCGCATTACGATTCCAACCCGACCCGTCCCAGTTCGCATACGGCACATTGAAGTGGCCGTCGGAATTGCGGACGAGGGAAGATTTAGTGCCAAAACCGTCCAACCCACCGCCAGCAAGAGATATTATAATCAATCGCCCAGCTGTATATTATCCGGCATCATAATGCCTTAGTTCTGACACAGATTTTCTATCTTTATTTTTTAAATATGAAACACACTTTCTTTTGAAAATTCGCAAGAAATTCCGGCTTCATACATCTCGACGTTGCATCGTGAAGGTGTTTAATCCGCACACTTATTTGCAAACGCCATCCCAATATACCATATTCATCTTTTATTCCAAAATCGCCGAGCAAGCCCCCGCTTTTCAGAAAAAGCGGGGGCCAGGGGTCAAGAATCAGAAGAGCCAGGGGTCAAAAGAAGATGCCAGAATCAAATCTCGAGAAGCACAACACGGTCCACAGCACCCCAGGACGCGCTCAGCCAACGCGCACCACGAGCCCAACCCGACCCGCCCCAGCCCGCACACGGCACACTGAAGTGGCCGTCGGAAAAGCGGACGAGGGAACCAAAATTAAAGTAATATTTACCGTCTTTTAAATTGACACCCTTTGGGTCATTTGGTACCTTGTCTGGATTTTCTATCATAAACTTCCAATATTCAATACCGGGAATTTTATATTTATCAGAGAAATTAGCTATAAGGTATTCCGCCACTTCTTGAAGAGATTTACCATTCAAAGTAGAGAGATCGAGAATGAAGATCTTATCTTTGAGAGCTTCCCAATCCAAGTTTTGAGTATCAGGATTTACAGTAAATTCACCAAATTTAGCTTTATCAATATCGGCTTTACGGGTAGCATAGTTTTCGTCTTTGGGATTCTTAATTTCAGCAGAAATCTGGGCGTTTTTAATCTTTTCCTCGTCCACACCCCATATTTTCCAGGTTTCTTGGAGTAATGGGCTAAATTCGGTTTTCAGGGACTCAAGATCTAGATCTTCCGCTTTATTTTTCTTTCCTTTTAATTTCTTTCTAAGATTTTTACTAAAATCATCTCCTTTTTCGATATTTTCATCACCCAATAGCGCTTCCGCCTGACCTTTCAAGGCTTTAGCCCTTTTTCCAAACGGATCAAGCTCGGCTACTTCCTTCAAACTTAAATGTCTAACTGTGCCAGATTCTTTTCTTAATTCTTCCACCGCCTCCTCACCTCTCATTGCCTTAATGGTATTCAATTTGAAAATATCTTCCGGTAAATCTAAATCTTTGGCTGTCAAAGTTAATAAAAATCCCTTTGAGGCTAAAATTTTAGCTACCAAAACCCGGTCTTCTTTGGGATATTCCTTAAAAGTTAAAGCGATCTTAAATCTTTCATCCAAAAATTCTGAAAAACTCCTTTCTTGACGGCCAGTTTGTTTTTCTATAAGCCAAGAAGATAAAATAGCCTCTACCGAACCCTGAGTCATCACAAATTTTTTCAAAGAATAAACCTTACCGGAAGCGTCCAAAGCCCCAGCTCTTCTAGCCACCTCGGTATCTGTTTCATTGGTATAACTTTCCTGTATTTCAGACATAACTTCACAAAGATTTTTCAGAGTGGTATTTAAATCATAAAAAGACATATCCAAAGAACCATCCCTATTTAAAAGACGGGCCAGCATAATATCATAAGCCTCTTCTTTTGAAGTATACTTAACTTCCAAATTATTCTGTTCAAATTCTCGGGCAATTTCCGGTGGTAAATCCTGTCTTTCGGGATTTTTTTCAGACTTCAAGTTAGCGGTAAAAGTCATTTGAAAACCAGGCCTAATTTCCGTCATGCCGTCACCAACAATATTTACCATATCTCCCACTTTAGCATTTAGCACACCCTTTATAGCCACCATCTGTTCTTTTGGTAAAGCCGTAAATTCATCAAAAATAACTGTTTTACCATTTAACATCGCCTTACCTAATGGACCGTATTTTTCTACAGTTTTTATATGACCAGCCTTATCAGTTTCTATTCCCATCTTACTCCAAATATTTGATTCCTTGGTCTGTGGATTACAGTAAATCATTTCCGGATCTTCACCTTTAAAATGAGAAGCGGCAAATCTGGCCAGGGATGTTTTACCAGTACCAGTTGGGCCATGCAAAAACATGGACTTGCCGGTGAGCATCCTATCCCCAATTGCCTCCAGATCATTTTCGACACCGGGTGTAATACAAATATGACCACTCTTGGCTAAATTTTCCTTATACTCAAGTAATTCAGTTTGGCGTAAAACCAACGGGTCTGTTTGTGTTAATTTTTCTTCTTCAGCCCTGATTTCTGCTTTGATGGTTTTTAAAACCGCTTCATTCCTCTTTTTAGCTGACAATGAAGTCTCCGGACTTAATAATTCAAACATCCTTCTCATACGAAAATCTTTTAAATCAGCAATATTTTCCAGCACTTTTTGTACTTCGCCCACCTCCGGTGTGACTTTTAGAATTACTCTGTAATCAATATGGGCACTGTCTTTTTCAACTCCCTCTTTATATTCATCTTTTTGCTCTTTAAGAAATTCTTTGGCACTTTTTCGCTCGCCTTGTTCCTTTCCTTTGTTTATCTTATTTAATACCCGCTTAAGTGTGCCAGCCTGTTCATCCGCGTCCTCCAACGGCTTTTTATAATGCTTTTCATAAATAGGCCCTTCACCGCCAAGCTCGGCAATAGCCTTTCTTAACTCTTTTCTATTTTCTGACACTTCATGAAAATTTGTTTCGTCTTGTTCTGGTATTTTTTCCATATTAATATAATATCATATCTAAAATAAATTAACACCAAAAAAATATTAAAAGTACCCCCCACCCGTCAACATACGACGTTAACGTATTCGGACAAAACCACGCTTTGTCAAACTCATACAGGTTTAGTGTCCGAGGTTCAACCTTGCCAATACAATATGAATATACGGCATGTGTAAATAAGAAAGCTATAGCTTTCTTATTTACACATGCTTCAACACGCCACTCGGAGTGGCCCATTGGTTTCCCCTCCCCCCTGACAAGGGAGATTAAGGGGGTTCTTCCCCCTCTCCTTTTCTAAGGAGAGGGTGGCCTTCTGAGGCCGGGTGAGGTTAAATCGTCCCCAACATACTAGTGGCTTTTTCGCGGCCTTCCTTAATAATGAGTTCTAAAGCCAAAGCAGATTTTTTAATTACCTTTTTTAATTCATCAACTTCATTCTTTTTGAATTCACCCAAAATAGTATCAATTACCTTTTCCTCCCCCTGCGGTTTTTTTATCTTACCCGAGGCAGTCTCGCCAGAAATTCCCAAACGCAAACGAATAAAAGCTTCTGTCTTTATGGCTCGCATAATGGATTCTACCCCCTTATGACCACCAGAACTTTTATTAAAAGAAATTTTTATTTTTCCTAAAGGCAAATCTAAATCATCATGGATTACCACTAAAGTTTCTGCCGCCTTTTTACTCTTAATTAACGGCTTCACTGAATTACCACTTTTATTCATAAAAGTTTCCGGCTTCAAAAGCAAAGCTTTATTCTTCCCGACTTTTCCTTCCACTTTCAATGCTTGAGTTTTCTTATCCAATTGCCAATCTTTAAACTTATCGTTTTTTACAAAAGCATCCAAAACCATCCGACCCATATTATGCCTAGTTTCCACATACTCTTCTCCTGGATTTCCCAAACCCACAATTATATAATTTTTAATCATCAAAATATTATAGCAGTCGTGTTTCTATTGTGTCAAACGACTTTTTATAATAGAATGGACAAATGCAAGAAATAAAAATTGAGGAATTGACCAAAGATATAGTACCACCAACTGGACCAGTCAAAATGTTCTTCAAAAGCTTCTGGGGAGAAATACTACAAATTGTGGTTATTTCTTTGATTATTGTTATCCCTTTTAGAATCTATATCGCCCAACCTTTTTTAGTCAGTGGTCCATCCATGGATGATACCTTTGCCAATGGTCAATATTTGATTGTGGATGAATTAACTTATCACACCAGAGATCCTCTTCGCGGTGAAGTGGTAATTTTCCGCTACCCTTTAGATACTAAAAAATTCTTTATCAAAAGAATCATCGGCCTGCCAGGTGAAACAGTGCAAGTGACTAATGATATAATTACCATCTGCCAAACAAATTGTGAGACTGATCCAAATAAATTTACTTTGGACGAACCCTATGTAAAATTAGATAAATTAAGTCCTCCCCGGCCAAATAGCTTAGTTACTTTAAAAGCTGATGAATACTTTGTCATGGGCGATAATCGGTCAGTCAGCTCTGATTCACGTATTTGGGGACCAGTAGTTAGAAATTTAATTACTGGTCGTCCCTTCCTTAGATTATTTCCTCTAAATCAAATGAATCTATTTCCCGGTCAAATAACTAATTAAATTCTTATGAAAAATAAAAAGAAAATAAAGAAAAAGATTAAAAAGGCTTGCAAAAAAAGCGGATCTCGGGAATCCAAATTTTTAGATTTAAAAAATATTGATAAAGATACTGAAGCGGCAATCTATTATGGTTTCATTCCTATGGAGACACCAAAAATTGAAAAGGAGGATAAGGAAAGAGTAAAAAATTTAAAAGAAGGAGAAGCTCTTTTAATAATTGGGACAAATGAAAAAATAGAACATCTGGCCGAAGAAAAGGCTGTTTTATTAAGAAATTATTTTAATACCAATTTAGCTATTATGCCTCAGCCGGTAATGATTACCTATAATGGTTTTATTCATGATAATACTACCTCAACTCATTCCGGCAAACATCGTAAAATTAGTTTAGAAATAATTGGTTCAGAAAAAAGTATTTCTGAAGCTATCCTAATTAAAACCGCCTTAGCAATATTAGAAGATAATAACTATCAAGATCTTTATGTGGAGATAAACAGTATTGGGGATCGAGAATCCTGCTCTCGTTTTCTACGAGAACTAACTAATCATTTTCGTAAGAATAATCACCATATGCAATCACACTGCCGGCTAGCTTTCAAAAAGGATCCCTTCCTAGCTCTATACTGTCAGAATGAAAAATGCCTCCAATTAAAAGATGAAGCTCCAAAATCCATCGGTTGCTTATCTGATGAGAGCCGAGAGCACTTCAAGGAGGTATTAGAATATTTAGAAAGTCTAGATATCCCTTATAAAATAAATAATTGTTTAGTGTCTGATCGACGCTATGCTTCCCATACAGTTTTTGAAATTAAACAAAAGTCTAATAATCCTAAAATTGCCGACGAATCATTAGCCGTCGGCTTTCGTAGTGATTTAGTTTGCAAAAAATTAGGCTTTAAAAAAGACGTGCCCATGATCGGTATCAAAATGCATTTCAAAACCGACTCAGACAAGAAACAGTTGCCTAAGATTAAAAAAACTTCCGTCTTCTTTATCCAACTCGGTGATGAAGCTAAACATAAGAGCCTGAAGGTAATTGATATTCTACGTAAGGAAAATATTTATATTAACCATTCACTGGGTCGAGATAAACTAGGTGGACAAATGGCGACAGCCGAAAGACTAAAAGTGCCTTATATTTTAATTATGGGGAAAAAAGAAGCTATGGATAATACCATTATGATTCGCGATGTCGCCACTCGATCTCAGGAAACCATTCCCATTTCTGATTTGGCTCAATATCTGAGAAAGCTTGTAAAATAAGATAACCTATGCTAAATTACAGCCTATGATAAATGTTGAAGTCACCAAAAATGCCAATGAAAATAATACGGGAATCATTAGACGCTTTACCAAAAAAGTGCAGGGTTCTGGTGTTTTACCAAAGGTTCGCTCCAAACGCTACAGCCTAAGGGATATGTCTGTCTATAAAGTCAAGAAAAATACCCTAAAGAATCTAAAACGAAAAGCAGAAATTATGGGACTCATTAAAATGGGTAAGATGGCGGATAAGAGACATTATTAATGCCTAAGCTTCTCATTGCTAAAATAAAAGAAATTATCCTCGGTAAAAAATATGAACTGAGCTTGGTTTTTTGTTCGGCCCAAAAAATGAAGGAATTAAATAGAATTTATCGTAAAATAAATAAAGCCACGGATATTCTGAGTTTTTCCCTATCAAAAACTTCCGGTGAAATTTTTATTTGTAAAACTGAGGCCAAAAAGAAAATAATGGAATTTAATATGACCTATAATAATTTCCTGGTCTTTTTACTCATACACGGACTAGTTCACCTTAAGGGTTATGATCATGGTCCAAAAATGGAAAAGATAGAGATAAAATTCCGTAAGAAATTTGGTGTCTAGTATTCAATCTATTTCTGTTATATAATAGCCGTAGTTATGGCAAAAAATATTGCAGTTGGAATAGATATCGGTACCTACCAAATTAAAATTGTGGTGGCGGAGAAAATTCGTGATGGGGGCAATACTTCTTTTAAAATAATCGGCACTGGTTTTGCTGAATCTAAAGGTCTCCGCCATGGCTATATTATAAATTCTAGTGACACAATTAGAAGCTTAGGAATCGCTATTGCCGAAGCGGAAAAGACATCTAATATTAAAATTAGAAAAGCTTTTTTATCAATAGGTGGAATAGGAGTTGGTAGTGTAATCTCCCAAGGTTCAATGATCATCCCTCGGGCCGATTCGGAAATAACTGACCTTGATGTCAAGAATGTCCTTGCTATTGCTGAAAGTGAAATTCCAGCAAATATTTCTATTAATCGAAAAATTATTCATACCATTCCTCTTTCCTATAAAATTGATGGAAAAACAGTCCTTGGCCGACCCATTGGTATGAAAGGAATTAAATTTGAAGCGAAGGTGCTATTTATTACTTGCCTAGAACATCATTTAAATGACTTGATTAATACAGTTGAGGAATCGGGAATCGAGGTACTCAATATAATGGCTTCTCCACTTGCCGGCTCAATGGTGGTATTGAATAAAACGCAAAAAATCGCTGGTTGTGTTTTAGCTAATATTGGTTCAGAAACGGTTTCCATTGTCGTCTTTGAAAATAATTTGCCAATTTCCTTGGAAGTCTTCCCCATTGGTGGCACGGATATTACCAATGATATTGCCTTAGGACTAAAAATTCCACTGGACGAAGCAGAAAATATAAAAATAAATTCCGAACAGGATTTTAATTACCCCAAAAAAAGATTGGAAGAAATTATTCTAGCCCGTCTCTCTGACATTTTTGATTTAATAGAAGCTCATTTAAAAAAGCTTGGTCGCAGTGGTCTTTTGCCCGCTGGTATTATTTTAACTGGTGGAACATCCGGCGTTTCTACTATTGAAGATTTAGCCAAAGCAACACTTAAATTACCATCTAAAATCGGTTCCATAAATTTTACTACCAGTTTAAAAAATTGTCAGATAAAAGATTCCTCTTGGTCGGTCGCCTATGGTCTTTGCCTCTGGGGCTTAGGTAATAATGATGACATTTCTCTTGGTGTTCAAAATAGTCAAATTAGACGTGGAATATGGCTATTTAGCTGGTTTAAACAGTTCTTGCCTTAGTTTCTGATTTTTGCTACTATTCAGTAAGAATACTTAATAATTTATTAATTTAATCCGCTGAAATGGGTTCAGCTATATTTTTTATGCCACAAATAAAACCAGAGGTAGAAGCCTTCGCTAGAATAAAAGTTATTGGTTGCGGCGGTTCCGGCAAAAATGCCACCAACCATATGATTAACTCCAAAGTTAAAGGAGTAGAATTTATCGCGGTTAATACTGACGCCCAAGATTTACATAATTCCCAGGCCACTAAAAAAATTCACATTGGAAAAAATTTGACTCGTGGTTTAGGGACAGGGATGAATCCAGAATTAGGCAAGAGAGCAGCTGAAGAAACTAAAGAAGAAATTCAAGAAGCTCTTAAAGGATCGGATATGGTTTTCATTGCCTATGGAGCCGGTGGTGGAACTGGTTCTGGTGCCGCACCGATTATTTCTCGCGTAGCAAAAGAAATGGGTATCCTCACCGTCGCGGTTGTCACCAAACCCTTTTTCTTTGAAGGAATCCAGCGAATGAAAATTGCCGAACAAAGTCTAGAAGAATTAAGAAAATGTGTTGATGCTTTAATTATTATTCCCAATGATCGCCTACTAGCAACTATTTCCCGAGAGACCACCGCTAAAATGGCCTTTGGGATGTGTGATGATATCTTAAAACAAGCGGTGGAAGGTATTTCCGACCTGATTACTATGCCCGGAATTATCAATACCGACTTTGCCGACATTAGAGCAGTGATGGAAAATGCTGGCTCAGCCTTAATGGGTATTGGAATTGCCGGTGGTGAAAATCGCGCCCTAGAAGCAGCTAAGTCGGCTATCAGTTCTCCCCTGCTGGAATTATCCATCGCTGGGGCCAAGGGTGTACTCTTCTCCATTGCTGGTGGTGATGATTTAACTATGTTTGAAATTCAAGATGCCGCTAAAATGATTACCGAATCAATTGATTCAAATGCTAAAGTTATCTTTGGTACCGTTCATGATGAAAGACTGAAGAAAAATGAAATTAAAATTACTGTCATCGCTTCTGGTTTTTCCGACATTACCAATAAAAAATCCTTATTCCAAAATATAAATGCTGATAAAGATGAAGAAAAGAAGAGTAAATTATTTGGTGGTTTTGGCGGAAATGAAAAAGAAAATAAAGTAGAAATTCAAACCACCCAACCAGCTACCGAGGAAAAGAAAAATCTAAAGAATGATTTTGATGATGATAGTGATTGGGGGGCGGTACCGGCGTTCCTAAGGAGACAAAAGAAATAATTTAGTATAAAATACTAATTATGGAAACTATTTATGATCTTGTCATTATCGGGGGCGGACCCGCCGGTGTAGCCGCTGGTGTTTATTCTGCCCGAAAAAAAATCCAAACACTATTTATTACGGAAAATTTTCGTGGTCAAAGTGCCGTTTCCGGAGAAATCCAGAATTGGATTGGGGAAATCTCCATTGCCGGTGCGGACTTAGCTAGAAAACTGGAAAATCACTTAAAACACTATGCTAAGGATATAGAAATAAGAGAAGGAGAAATAGTCACGGAAATTAAAAAAACCGATAATTCTTTTACCATTATCACCAATAAAAACAGCTATCAAGCCAAGACAATTTTAATTGCCACCGGCAGTGTTCGGAAAAAAATACAAATTCCTGGCGCCACTGAATATGAAGGTAAGGGCATTACCTATTGTGCCACCTGCGATGGGCCAATGTTTTCCGATATGGCTGTGGCAGTAATTGGTGGTGGTAATAGTGCTTTTGAATCCGCTTCCCAATTACTGGCCTATGCTAAATCAGTGACTATTTTACAACGCAGTGATTTCCGCGCTGAAAAAATTATGATTGATAAAATTCTGTCTAATCCTAAAGCTAAAGGAATTACTAATATAGACTTACTGGAAATAAAGGGTGATAAATTCGTCAAAGCCATTATCTATAAAGATAAAGCTAGCGGTGAAATTGTGGAATTGCCAATTCAAGGTATTTTTGTGGAAATCGGTGCTAATCCCTCCGTCGCTTTTATTGAAAATGGCTTAGTAAAATTAAATAATAAAGAAGAAATAATAATTGATCAGAAAACCCAAAAAACCAGTACGGCTGGAATTTGGTCAGCTGGTGATTGTACCGATGGCTTATATAAACAAAATAATATCAAAATT
>CAZIYU010000017.1:0-12230 GCA_964543595.1 uncultured Candidatus Saccharibacteria bacterium
CTTGACCCCTGGCCCCCGCTTTTTCTGAAAAGCGGGGGCTTGCTCGGCGATTTTTTTACTTAGTCATTCACATACACGGAGCAGGTGGCGCTGGCTTGATTATTATCGCCATCGGTCACTATGACGGTGGCAGATTTCCAACCGTCGGAATTGTAGGTTTTGCTTGGATTATGAGCGGAGCTATTTAGATTATTTGTCCCGGTCCAATCATAATCATAATCATTGTCGCCACCATAGGCATCGGCATACCAATGCACAGTATCACCAGTTTCTGGATCAGTGGGGCTGACTCGGCAAGTGACAGTCAGATTATTATAATTGTAATAATTGTTATTATAATCCCAATTATTATTATAATTGTAATTATAATCATCAAGACATAGGCCGGTATAATACCATTGATCATTATAATAATAACCACCGCTAGAACAATTTTGCTGATTATTATTGTAGTAATTACTATTGTAGTTTAAATTAGTAATACTAACAGTTGCCATATTATTGTATTCCACGCTTTCGCTGATCATATTTTGTGGATCCACATTGATGGTAATGGCATTAGTATATTGATTTTTTAAATTACTAAAGCCTAAAGTAAAGACAATGCTTTCGCCTGGTCTCAAAGATATTTGAGAATTGGAATTATAGGTGGGGGTAGAAATAGAAGGTAGAGAAGCCGTAAAGGACCAGATACCTGCTATGGCGTCACCATCATTTCTTACTTCAAATTTTATTCCAACCATATCCGAATAGGTAAATTGATTTTGATTAGTCACAATATAATTTGTGCCAGTCTGTAAAATACCGGTTTGAATAATTCTAACAGCTAAATCCGGTTTGCCATAATAGACCGGTTGAATTGGTGCTGGTTGAGAAGGGATATATGGGGGCGTAATAATAGTTGGTGTATTTGGTGCTGGTGAAGTTGGGGGATTTTCAGTTGGTGGAATTACTACAGTACCAATATTATCATTAGTAATTGTGACTCTAGCTACACCAACAGTATCAATTTTTTGATCTTGATTATTTTCAAAAGCGCCTTCAATGACTAAACGAATGACACTTTCGGTAGTTATCGGACGAATAGTAATTGTGGTTTCATTATCTAGGAGATAGTATTTTTCACCGCAGGCAATTTTTTTAAGGCCACTATTTTCCACGGCTAAAAGTTCTGTTGCTGGATCACAGACATAGGAAATGGTAAAGAGACCATCAAGCATATCACCTTGATTGAAACTGATAGTAAAATTTTCACCGGAGTTAATAATTTTTTTATCAGTAACCATCGTGGCTTTTTCAGCTGGCACGAAAATAGAATAAAGAGCGGCGGATAGAGAAGAAGAGATTCTAGACATAATGCCCGGAATATAGGAAACCGACATAAGAATTATTATAATAATAAAGGCAATTAAGATTGCCCCCAATAAACCCTTTAGGGTTAAATTAGCAAACCATTTATAGATTCGGCTGAATATTCCTTTTTTTTCTGTATTTTCCATAATGTTATTATGTTATAATGCTAATAAGCCAATAAACGGCACTAACCTTTAGTTAGGGGTATTATACTACAATGCTAAAAAAAAGTCAAATGAAATTTCTAATTTATTTTCTAGCGATTTTTATTGTGCTTTTTGTTCTTTTATATTCGGCCGGTTTGGTACCGGAGACCATGAAGCAAAATGAAGGTGATTCCTTCAGAACTTTATGGGATAAGGCGCAACAAAGAGCAATTGAAAATCAAATTGGTGCGGGTAATATTCCTATTATTGAACCATCGCGAATTATAATTGCTAAAATAAATGTTGATGCGACGATTGCTAATCCTAATACCACTAATGTGGCGACCCTAGATGATTATTTAAAAAAAGGAGCCGTGCGTTATCCTGGTTCTGGATCAATTGGTAACGGAAATATGTTTATCTTTGCTCACAGTAGTGATTTGGCGGTTGTAAATAATCCAGCGTACAAAATCTTTACGCATATTCGAGATTTAGTGGAGGGGGATACTATTTTTGTTTATTCAGGAGCAAATAAGTATACTTATCGAGTTACCAGTGTAAAATTAGTGGATAAAAATCAAGCCTTAGTTACTTTTGATAATTCCAGGGGTCGTCTTACCTTATCTACTTGCAATACTTTAGGGGCACCAGGTGAGCGTTATGTAGTGGAAGCAGACTATCTCCAGTAAAGCCTTGAAATAAGCCATATTTTAAAGTCAAGCTTAAAGAAATTCTAAAAAGCTTGACATTTTATGTATTTGGGTATATAATAGGTAGATAATAGTCGTTAATGAATTTATGAAAAAAATGACAATAAAAAAGAATATTGCGATTGTGTTGAGTTTAGTTGTTCTCATTGGTTTTTTTGGTATCTTTAATTTAAATATACCGAAAGCTGAAGCTTATTCTGCTTGTGCTATTCCTAGTCAGCCAGGTAGAATTATCGTTCATTTTACACCGGACTTTATGTTGACTAGTACTTATTATGAAAAATCTTTTAATATAGCCAATGCTAATATTCCAGCTGGAACATATCGCGTGACTCTTTATGGCTATGATGGTTATGATACCCGTAATACTGTTAGTCAGCCAAATGAGCGATACTATGTCAAATTAATGAATGGTAATACTTTAGTGACTTCTTCACACTCAACTTCTGATTTACAGGATAATGTAACTTTTGCTCAAGTGATGCAAGTAGTTAATTCAAATCTAGTGATATCTAGTAATATAAATAAAGTGGTAGCGACTCATTCCGCTTATCCGGATTCTTCTAGCCCTAACAGTATTCATCTTGGTTGTGCCGCTTTTGATCCAGTTACTCCACCGCCAGCTACGTTGAATGGTTCTTGTTCGGTTAATCCTACTAGTGCTAATATTGGCGACTCAGTAAATTGGAGTGCGACTGCTTCAGGTGGAACTGGTTCCTATACATATTCTTGGACTGGTACAGATGGTTTGATTGGAAATACTATTTCCATTGTTAAAACTTATGCTTCAGCTGGTACTAAAACTGGAACGTTAACAATTACTTCCGGTAGTCAGAGTATTACTAGAACTTGTACTATGATAGTTAACACTCCACCGCCGGATACTCTTAATGGTTCATGTTCTGTTAGTCCGTCAGCTATAAATGTTGGTGGTTATCTAAATTGGAGTGCGACCGCTTCTGGTGGAATTGGTTCCTATACTTATTCTTGGACAGGTACGGATGGTTTGATTGGTAATTCAGCTTCTGTTTCTCAAGCTTATCAAACCGCTGGAACTAAAACAGGTATTGTTACTATTACTTCTGGTGGTCAGAGTATTAGTAAAACCTGTAATGCGGTGGTAAATGAAAATATTACTAATGATTTATCAATTTCTTGTAATGCTAGTCCATCTTCTGCGGATAGATATGAAGATGTTACTTGGCATTCTTATGCCTATGGTGGTACTGGTTCCTATACCTATAGTTGGAGTGGCACTAACGGTTTAAGCGGTAATAGTCAGAACGTAACAAAAAGTTATAGTAGCACTGGGACAAAAATTGGAACCATCACTGTGACTTCTGGTAGTCAGACCGCTAGTGCTTCTTGTTCAATGAATGTGGTAGAGGAGGATAATGAGGATTTAAATGTTTCTTGTTATGCTAATCCTTCTACTGTTCAAGTTGGTAATCAAATGAGATGGTATGTAAATGTCTCTGGCGGTGATGGCGATTATGATTATGATTGGAATGGAACCAATGGTTTGAATAGCTCTAGCCATTATCCTTATATGACCTATAGCACGCCTGGTACCAAGACCGCTACCGTGACGGTAACCGATGGTGATGGTAATGAGGATTCGGATACCTGTTATATAAATGTTAATTCGGTTTTGGCCTTCAGTCAAACCTATCAGCCACCAATGCAAAGTGCTGTTTATCTTAGCCAGGTTCCATATACCGGAATTGCTGATTACTATAAATCCATCTGGTTCTTCGGTTTGTTAGCCCTTTTCTCCGCTTGGATTGCTTATATTGTTATTTCTTATCAAAAGAATAATCAGGAAGTAAATTAATAAATTAACTCCAAAACTGATGTTAACAAAAAAACCATTCCGATTTACGGAACGGTTTTTTTGTTGTTTATATTCTTTCAGAGATTTCTTTTTGAAGTTTAGTTTTTAGATTTTCTAGAGTAATAATTTCTTTCTTTTCTCCATCGCGAATTTCCAAAGTTAATTCATCAGATTCTATTTCTTTATCACCAATAATTAGTATATAAGGAATTTTCATATTTTTTCCCGCTCGCACTTTTTTACCCATACCTTCATCGCTATCATCAAAGTCCACTCGGACGCCAACGGTCTTTAATTCTTCGGCAATTTTTTTAGCATAGTCATTGTGATTTTCTCGAACGGGAATTATTTTTATTTGCACTGGTGATAGCCAGACCGGAAAATTCCCAGCGAAGTGTTCGATTAAAAGAACCAGGAACCGTTCATAGGAACCTAATACGGCCCGATGAACCATAACCGGATTAACTTCCTTTCCTGTATTATCAACATAGGTCAGGCCAAATCTTTTTGGTGTGGCAAAGTCTAATTGAACGGTTGGAATTTGTATCTCCTTTCCCATGGCGTCCTTAAACATAAAATCTAATTTTGGTCCGTATAGGGCGGCTTCACCCTCACATTTTTTCGCCTTTAATCCCATTTCATCAGAAACTTCCTGTAACATTTTTTCGCATAGATCCCAATCTTTTGGCTCACCGATATATTTTTCTGGGTGAGCATAATCTCTGACTGACAGGGACACCCAATTATCTTTCCATAATCCCAATGATGTGTAGAAATCCTTAATTATATTAACCATATTTACTACTTCTTGTTTAACTTGATCTACTCGACAAAATGAATGTCCGTCTTCGCAAGTAATGGCATAAACTCTGTTTAGCCCACCAACCTCACCGGTCTTTTCTGCCCGATATTGGCGATCTGATTCCATATAACGTATTGGTAATTCCTTATAGGTTCTGATTTTAGAAGCATAGATTTGAGTTTGAGCTGGGCATTGAACCGGTTTTAGATTAAATTGATGTCCTTTTGGTGAAGTTACTGCAAAAAGTTCATCAGCAAACTTAGTAGCGTGACCCGAAGTTTCAAAAAGAATCCTTTTTGCCATATGAGGAGTTTTTACTTTTTCAAATCCATACTTTCGGCAAACAGCTTCAATATGTTTTTGTAATTCATCAATAATAATTGTTCCATTGGGAGTATAGAGTGGTAGACCGGGTCCAACTAAATCAGAGAAACAAAATAAGTCTAATTCCTTACCCAGTTTTCGGTGATCTCTTTTGGCAGCCTCTTCCATTTGTTTCAAATATTCCTCTAATTTTTCCTTAGATTCAAAGGCGAGGCCATAAATACGGGTGAGCATTTTATTTTTTTCATCGCCCCGCCAATAGGCACCGGCAATTCTTTCTAATTTGAAGCCGTTAGCTGGAATTTCTTTAGTATTAGAAACATGTGGTCCGGCACAGAGATCGGTAAAATCACCAGAAATATAGATAGTCGGTTGCCCACCTTCTTTTTCTATATCAGCAATTAATTCCAATTTATAGGGATTACCCTTAAACATTTCTTCTGCCTCTTGTATGGAAATTTCCTTCTTCTCAAATTTATCCCATTTCTTTAATAGCTCGCGCATCTTTTGCTCTATTTTGCCTAAATCCTTGTCACTTATAGCAGAATTCAGGTCAAAGTCATAATAAAAACCATTTTCAATGGCGGGCCCAATGGCTAATTTAGCCTCTGGACAAAAACTCAAAACCGCCCCGGCCAAAACATGGGAGAGGGAATGTCTAATATTATTTATATTTTCTTTTTCCATATGTTTATTAAATATAGCATATAATAGTCTTTTATATCAATTCCTTTACTTTATCCACAATCAAACTAATTTCACCATTACGGAGGGAGATTTTACCTTTCAAGGCGACACATTTATCTTTAATTAAAAGATTTTTAAATTCTACCATAGTGCGGGGGAAGACCACTGTTTCCAAAGTATCATTATAATCAGAAATCTTCATAAAGGCCATATTATCACCTTTTTTGGTAATGATTGGTCGGATTTCTTCAATAATTCCGGCCACCACTATTTCTTTACCCTCTTTTGGATTATTTTTGACATTATTAATATGATAATTTTTATCATCAATTATTTTTTTAAATTTATCTAATGGGTGACCGGACAAATATAAACCGAGCAATTCTCTTTCCCAACTTAGTCTTTCCATCGGGGTGGCGGCTGGACTGTCTAATAGGGTGAAATTATTTACATTTTCCATTCCAGTCACATAGGCTCCAAAAAGAGAATCTTGATTTTCTGATATTTTATCCACTTCTTTAGAATAAATGAGCATATTTTCTACATTATTTAACATTAGTCCACGTTCGCCGAATTCATCCATGGCTCCAGCTTTGATCAAAGCTTCTAGTGATTTTTTATTTAGATTTCGGTCTTTGATTCTATCTAGGAAATTTGATAAGGAAGTAAATTTTCCATTTTTCTTTCTTTCTTCAATAATAGTATTAGCAATACCTTCACCAAAGTTTTTTATGGTGGTTAAGCCAAAACGAATGGTATCGCGGTCAACCAAGGCCTCGCCTTTTTTGGAATTTAAGGCAAGGCTTTGGTTGGCTTTTATAACGGTAAAACCTTGAAAACTTTCATTCACATTTGGTGGGAGGACGGGAATCTCCATTCGTTTACAATCATTAATGAATTCGGCAATTTTTTCCACATCACCAGAATCAGCGGTGAGGACAGCGGACATATAAATGGCGGGGAAGTTGGCTTTCATATAGGCCGTTTGATAAGCCACGCGACCGTAGCTGGCGGCATGAGCCTTGTTAAATCCGTAGGCGGCAAAAGGTTCAATCAGAGCCCAGAGTTCATCGGCTTTTTCTTTAGTCATACCATTTTTAATCAAACCTTCTTTTAACTTACTTTTTTGAGCTTCCATTTCGGCAGGAATTTTTTTACCCATGGCTTTTCGGAGCTTGTCTGCTTCTAGCCAGGAATAACCACCAAGATGAATAGCAATAAGCATGACATCGTCCTGATAGGTAATTACTCCGAATGATTGTGAAAGTATTTCTTTCATTCGTGGATCAAGAAAACGAATAGTGCGCGGATTATGTTTTCTTTTAATATATTCCGGAATTGATTCCAGCGGACCAGGACGATACAAAGCCACCATAGCATTGATATCGTGAATAGTGGAGGGCTTTAATTCTTTTAAATATTTAGTCATACCAGAGCCGTTCAATTGAAATAGTCCAGTTGTCTCACCCTTAGCTAATAGTTCAAAAGTCTTGGCATCATCTAAAGGAATATCTTCAATATCCACTTCTATGCCATCAATTTTTTTCGCTAAAGCCACGGCGCTGGAAAGAATCGCTAAGTTTTTAATTCCTAAAAAGTCAAATTTTAAGAGTCCGGCATCCTCCACAGCATGCATATCGTATTGGGTGATAATTTTTTCTTCACCTTTAGTATCAAACTGTAAGGGTGTGAAATCTGTGAGCGGACTAGGAGCCATCACGACGCCGGCGGCGTGAACGGAAATATGACGAGCACAACCTTCCACTTTTTTCGCCATATCAATAATTATCTTTACATCAGTTTCTTTATTGTACATTTCTTTAAGCTCAGCCACATCAACCAAAGCTTTATCAATGGTCATCGGAAAACCCTGGGCGCCCATCGGAATTAATTTAGAAATTCGATCACCGAGAGTATAGGGATAGTTCATGGCGCGAGCCACATCTTTAACTGAACCGCGAGCCATCATTGTTCCAAAAGTACCGATTTGGGCTACTTTATCGGAGCCGTATTTTTCTCGAGCATAGGCAATCACTTCGTCACGCCGATTATCGGCATAATCCATATCAATATCGGGAGCCGATGGTCGTTCGGGATTTAGAAATCTTTCAAAAGGTAATTTGAATTCAATCGGATTCACATTGGTAATTTTGGTGAGATAGGTGGTGAGGGAGCCGGCCACGGACCCTCGAATATTAGTTAGGATCTTATTTTCGTGAGCGAAACGTAAAAGGTCCGCCACCACCAAAAAGTAGGGCGCATAACCTTTATCTTTAATCACTTTTAATTCATATTCCAAGCGGTCGGTATATTCTTTGGTTTGTTCTAATTCACGCATTTTAAAACCCTCATAGGCCAATCTTTTTAATTCATCATCAGGTGCTAAACCACTGGTCACTTTGAAATCTGGAAAGACCCAAGTCCCTAATTTTAATTCTAAATTACATTGCTCGGCAATCTTATTTGTATTTTCTATAGCCTCTGGCGTATCAGCGAAAAGCTCCTTAGCCCGCTCCGGAGAAATGAAGGAAAAATCTTCTTCATTACTGTCGGAATTTTTATCAGAAAAATCACTGTTGGTATTTACTAATAGTAGGGTGTCTCGCGCCTGTTTATCGTCAGGATGTAAATAATAAGTATCATGGGCGGCGACTAGGGGAGTATTAGTTTCTCTGGCCAGACTAATTATTTTTTGCATCAATTCTTCATGGCCATCGATTTCGGGATGATGAGTTAGTTCTAAATAGAAATTATCTTTGCCATAAACTTGTTTATACCAAGAAATTAAGCGGTGGGCTTCTTCTATATTTCCATTCTTAAGCGCTTGGGTCGTGGCCCCAGAAAAAGATGGGGAAATACAAATTAAGCCTGTCGGATATTTTTCAATTAATTCCTTATCAATTCTTGGTTTATAATAAAAACCCTCTAAGTTAGCTAGAGTTACTAATTTTATTAAATTATGATAACCCGTTAAATTTTTTACTAATAGAACTAAACGGGAACGACGATTATCCACGCCGGCTTGTTTGTCAGATCTAGTCCGTTTTGCCACATACATATCGGCGCCGATGATGGGTTTTATCTCAGCCTTTTTGCAGGCCTTATAAAATTCAATGGCCCCATACATATTAGCATTGTCGGTTAGCGCCAGTGCAGTCATTCCATATTTTTTGGTCTCCTTCACCAGCTCTGGAATTTTCGGCAGGGCATTAAGCAGGGAATAATGAGAGTGAGTATGTAAGTGTATAAATTTCGCAGTCATAGGGGTATTATTGCATTTTTCTCCAAAAGAGTTAAGAGTATTTTTTATAGTCGAATTCGTAAGTATTTTGTAAGGATCAAGTTCGCGATAGCGAACTTGAGTTTTTATGTCTGTGTATTTTTTATTAAATAAGGATTGTTTTTATCTTTTTGTGATAGAATAGGACACATGACTCAGAATGAAGCGCTGGAAATTTTGAAACTTGGGCATAATGTTTTTTTGACTGGACCGGCGGGAAGCGGAAAGACACACCTTTTGAATAAATATATTAATTTTTTGAAAGATAATTATGTGGACGTGGGAATTACCGCCAGTACCGGTATTGCCGCGACTCATATGGGGGGCACCACCATTCATTCTTGGACTGGGATGGGGATTAAGGATACTTTAGACAAGGGGGAATTAGATGAATTAAAAAGTCGGAAATATTTAACCAATAGATTTGCTCGGACTGAAGTTTTGGTGATTGACGAAGTTTCCATGCTTCATCATTTTCGCTTAGATTTAATTGATCAAATTTGTCGGCATATGAAAAATGATAATGCGCCTTTTGGTGGTATGCAAATTATTTTATGTGGTGACTTTTTTCAATTACCACCCATTGCGCGAACTGGTGAACCATTGGCCCAATTTGCCTATGAAGCAGAAATTTGGCAAGAAGCGAATTTTAAGATTTGCTATTTGGAAGAACAACATCGTCAGACTGACTCCGCTTTTCTTAAGGTGCTCAATGAAATCCGGGGAAATAGATTATCAGCAGAAGGCATGAAGCATCTTATGTCTCGTCACACAAAGGCTTCGCCTTTGAAGGCGAAGCCTTTGTGTGAGCCGACGAGATTGCATACCCACAATATAGATGTGGATGAAATTAATCAGCGTGAATTACAAAAACTTTACGGTCAGCAACGGGAATATCAGATGGAAGGTAAAGGCAGTAAACCTTTGGTAGAATCTTTGAAAAGAAGTTGCTTAGCGCCGGAAGTTTTGAAATTAAAAACCGGGGCTAAGGTAATGTTTGTTAAAAATAATTTTGAGGAAAATTATGTGAATGGGACTTTGGGTAAGGTGGAAGGTTTTGATTATGAAGGGCCGATTGTGCGCACCAGTTATGGCAAAATCATACACGTTAAACCAGCCAATTGGATGATTGAGGAAGAGGGTAAACCGAAAGCCACCATTGGTCAATATCCTTTACGTTTAGCCTGGGCAATTACGGTGCATAAAAGTCAGGGCATGAGCTTGGATGCGATTGAAGTAGATTTATCAAAATCTTTTGAAAAGGGGATGGGGTATGTGGCCCTGTCCCGAGTGCGTTCTTTAGAGGGATTAACCTTATTAGGTTTAAATGAAATGGCGGTGCAGGTGCGGGGAGAAGTTTTGGATTTTGATGAAGAATTAAAAAAGATTTCTAATAAACATTTGGCGGAAATGCATTCTTTATCTGACGAAGATAAAATAGAAAAACAAAAAAGATTTCTTCAAAAAATTAGTCCGGATAGAACGGCTAGTGGAAAAATTAAGAAACAAAAAATTTCAACTTTTGAGGAAACGAGAAAGTATCTAGAAGCTGGTTTGAATTTAAATGAAATTACCAAAGCAAAGGGAGTAAGTATAAAAACTATTTTTGATCATTTGGAAAAACTTTTGGATGAAGATCCTAAATTAGACATTCGTCAATTAGAAAATGAAATCTCGACTAGTAAATTTAAAAAAATCTGGGGAGTTTTTAATGACACTTATGGGGATAATCGGGAATTACGCCTGACGCCAATTATGAAGATTTTAGAGAAGGAAAAGTTCGCTTGTTCATTTGAAGATCTTCGCCTTGTTCGGCTGTTTCTCAAAAAGAAGGGGATGTAGTAATATATAATTATGAATATTTTTGGACAAGTGAATAGGGCGACTAATCTGTATAAAAAATTTGAAGTATATATCTCTATTATTACTTTTTCTTTTGGTTTGATCGCCACTTTTTTAACTCTGACTAGGGTGGATATGTTTATTGAAAATTTTTGGATCGTTATTAACTTACTGATTGTGATTTTTGCTATCTTTATTATCACTCTTTATGAAAACGGGGCAAAATTAAAAAACATAGAGGAAATTAAAAGACAAAATTTAAATTTCTATTTTACCCTTTTAATGCAATTTGCTTTTGGAGGACTTTTTTCCACCTTTTTTGTTTTTTATATTCGGAGCTCATCCTTGTTAGATAGCTGGCTTTTTCTGCTAATTTTAGTGATTTTATTAGTTGGAAATGAAATTTGGAAAAAACATTATGAAAGACTAACTTTTCAAATCAGTGCGCTTTTTATTTCAATCTATCTGTTTCTTATTTTTCTTTTGCCTGTCGTATTTCACCGTTTAGGAGCTGATCTATTTATCCTGAGTGGAATTTTGGGTTTAATTCTTATTTTTATTTTTACTCGTTTACTCCGAAAATTTGCTATAGAAAGATTTCAAGATAATCATAGGAATTTAAAGCGAAGTATTATTGGAATTTTTATTATTATGAATATTTTTTATTTTACTAATATTATTCCGCCCATTCCTTTATCTCTGAAGGATTCTGGTGTCTATCATCAGATAACAAAAATTAGTGCCGGACAGTATTTGGCGACTGGCGAAAAAGGCTCCTGGCAAGATTATTTTAAGCGTTTTCCTGCTATCCATATTTCGGCGGGGGGAGTGGTTTATGCCTACAGCGCTATTTTTTCACCGATAAAATTTGCGACTGAAATTGTTCATCAATGGCAATATTATGATGAAACAAAGGAAGAGTGGGTGAATTCCAGCAAAATAACTTTGCCGATTGCTGGCGGTCGGGAAGAGGGTTTCCGTACCTATTCTATTAAACAGGGTTTAGCTCCTGGTTTCTGGCGTGTAAAGGTGCAAACCGCTCGGGGACAAGTTTTAGGGAAAATAAATTTCACAGTGGAGAGTCCTATTACGTTGCCGGACTTAATTGAAAAAAGTTTATAAACAAAAAATCCACCTTTAAAAGCGGATTTTTTGTTTAAGATAATATTTTTGAAATATTATGCCTTCATCACGTTGACAGCTGCAGGACCCTTTGGGGTATCTTCAGTGTCAAATGAGACAGCATCTCCTT
>CAZIYU010000018.1:0-11980 GCA_964543595.1 uncultured Candidatus Saccharibacteria bacterium
CTCTTAAGGATAAGGTCGTAGGTTCGATTCCTACTGGGCGGACAATAAAAATTTATGAAAATTTTTATTGTCCGAACAAGCAAGTAAACGATTTTACTTGCGAGTAGGAAGCGAAAAGGTTCTCCCATATTTTTGAGCAATTCCTATTGTGAGAAAATGGGAAACCTATACGGTCCATGTAATGGAAGATTACCTACTGGACGGCGAAAATTATTTGTGACGACAATTCAATATTTGGGCGAGTGGCGTAATTGGTAGCCGCGCTAGTCTTAGGAACTAGTTCCGCAAGGATTGGGAGTTCGAGTCTCCCCTCGCCCACAAAACTTAAATCAAATGTGACTACTGGAAACATTTGGTTTTTTGTTTTGTGTGGTAGAGGGAGATCTCGAAAGACGGAGCACGACGGTGCGAGTCGGGGTCGCGAGATTTTTCAGCAGGAAAATACTAGTGACCGAGTCTCCCCTCGCCCACAAAATATCAGAATAAGCTTTAATCATAGCCATTATTTTGATACCTATTTTTACTCCATTTTTTCTTGACTTTTAGACTAAAATATGCTAGTATTAATAATAGATAGAAACCTGGTCTTTGACAGGTTTGGAAACAAAAAACGTTAGTTAATGTTGGTCTTGCGTCCCGCGTGACGCAGAAAGGTTGGTGTCGGATGAGTGATAGCATAATTATTGGAATCGTGTACACCTGCCTAGCCTTTGTGATCTTAACAGTCACCTACTTGGTGGCAGCTCTCATTTACTCGAGGAGTGATGTAAATACATTTTACAAAGCTCTACCTGTAAATAGATTTGCTATTGTTAAGAAAGGTGGAGATCCAAAACGGATAATTTATAATTCGAGTAATGTCAAACTGATAGCTGATCCTGATGGGACCAAATATCCGTTTGGCAAATTCATACCTATAAATCATCCTGGGGAGGAACTGCAGGAACTCGGTCCGGTGGAAAAATTATTGGGAATTCGCTATGTCGGCATTCCCTTTATCCACAGCCTGCTGGAAAAAAAGCTGACCTGGATTACGGTTGATGATGGAAAAACCTTCAGCCCTCATCCTGAGGAGAAGGTATCAACCTTCGCTATTACCAAAACTTTTGGGTTCATCCTGAAGGAATTGGCACTGGGACGAGATTCCGATGGAGATAAGAGCGTGAAGCCGGATGGAGATGACCAGAAAATGCAAAGAATCCTGGTCAACCTCAAATTCCTGCTCCAGGCCTTCATCGAAAATCCTCACCGAGCGATTGTTGAAACCAACTGGATGGCGGGGGTGGAAGCAAAACTTTCATCCTTTGAACAACCAGTCCTCGGACGAACAAGTCAGGATGAGCTGATTGCCAGAAAGATTCCTGAGGGTGGTAGGTACTGCGAACTAGTGCAAGCGATAATTGACAATAAGAATGAACTTGAAACCTTCGGAGTAACATTCGAAGAGGAGAAGATCACCTATGTTGATTATGATCTGGCTGGTGGTACAGAGGAAGTAAGTAAGATACAGGCAGCAAACACCAAGCGCTTCGAAAAGAAACAGGAGGCGGCTGGTATCCGAGAAGTCAAAGCAGCTGAACAGGAAGGTGCACGGGTACAACAACAACTCTTCCTTAAAACAGTTACTGAACTGAAGGTAGCTGGTTTCGATCAGGAGACGGCTGAGCGGATGGCACGAGATTTTCTCAAAACCATCTATATTACTCAGACAGGACTAACGACCTATGTGGAGGGTGGTTCTGGTGGAAAAGCTGTCACTGCTATTACAGCGGAGTCTAAGAAGAAAGTGAGGTAGTAATGAAGAAATTACTGTTTGCGTTGGCTGTATGCCTAGCGGTGGTTCTGATGTGGTTGGTGGTGATACTAGGTATGGTTGTGATTGGGATCCTTTTGGGGCTCATCATAACCACACCATTTATCATTTTCGATTACCTGAGATGCCACAAAATTGGGCGAACATGTGCCTTAACGGGAGGAGTGATAATCACTGCTCTCACCATTGGCATTGGTATCAATTGGTGGCGCACGCCATCCAGAGTACCTCTGGTCACAGTCGCGACGGGCACGACGATAGTACAGCCGAAAGAAGAGTGGTTGTTTGAATGGGAATCATCCCCTGACAAACAGATTCGTGGCTTCAACAAGGTTGGACCATGGATAGCAGAGATTAAAAAACGTAAGGAAAACGACCTTTGGATAGACCTCCAGAGTGGGCATTCAGACGAGACCACAATAAGGCTGATAAAGGATCGAGAGGGTTCGTACTACGGAACATGGCGCCAGGAAAGCACTGGTGATCATGGGTCTTGCGAGTTGCATGGAGATAATCAAAAGCTTACCGGTATGATTATCGGCACGGCTAACATACCAGTCTTTTGTAAAGTCTGGAGAAAGTGAGGTTTCCAAACCTAAAAGCAAAAGCCGGCGTACACCCTGTGGTGTCCGTCGGCTTTTTTACTTTCTATATTTCTAATTATTACCTAATGGTACCAATAATCAAATTTAGTATTCCGTAAGCTGTCACCATCAGAAATAATCCAATTGCTCCCCAGAGCATATGCATACCTCCCTCCTTTCTCTTGTCCGGACTTTCAGCATTTCGAATAAACTGAAATACTCCCCAAAGAAAATATATTATAGCCACCCCAACTAATAAAGCAATAAATGGTTCTATAATATTATCTAGTATCTTTTGAATTAAAGTCCTGGTCTGCTCCGGAAGTGTAGCCGCATACGCTTTTTCAACTAAATTTAGGAACATCAGAATAATATATTAAGGAAGAAGATTACTTACATTACCAACAGCCCCAGTAGTATTTACTCCAAAAATACTCTGAAGAATAGCAACTAGACCCCAGACAGAAACAATCACCGCGATGGCAATTATACCCATAATCATCTGACTCTTAGCCTTACCTTTCTTCTCTTCGTCATCTGACATGGTATAGCGGACTACATTCCAAATAAACCACACAACGGCCAAAGCAATAAGAAAGACTACCAATTGATCCAAAAGTGACTTTGCTCCACCAATAAGGGAAGCTAAGTAATTTGGATTTGCCACCTGAGCTAAAGCCAAAAATGGCAAAGCGGTGACTAATCCGACGCTGATTTTAACTAACTTTTTCATATTTTTTTCTTGCCCCGTCAAACTAATTTTTATTTGATAGGGTAAATTTAATTAATAAATTAATAAATAAAACTACTAAACCGAAAGAGGAATCATATTATTTAGACCTGGTGGTGCCTGCCCGTTAGATCCGCTAATAAACATACCCTGTAATAAATATACCAAGCCCCAAATTGATACCGTAACAGCAATAGCAATAATCCCATTAATCATTTGGCTTTTAGCCTTTTCTTTTCCACCCTCATCATCAGACATTGAATACTTAATGACATTCCAGATGAACCAAACGACAGACAAGCTAACTAGGAAAATTACCAAATTTCTAGTAATGATAATACCACCAGTTATTAGGGAGGTAACATAGCCAGGGTTAAAAGTAGCCGCTAAGGTCAAAACTGGCAATCCGACTGAAACCATTGAAATTATACTAATTAATGCTTTTTTCACAGAATTTTAAATTTTCTAATAAAACTACGACCTTTGATTGTTTTTACCATCTAATTATAACTTTTTAAGGAAAATCAAGCAAATCACATTTCCGACTATTTGATTTTTTAATGAATTGTTATTGGTGGAATTGTCATTTGCACTGGAGTAATATTATTATTATTACCTAAACCAAAAGTATCCCCTAATATAGCCACAATACCCCAAACTGACACCATGACAAAAATACCAATAATACCCCAAAGCATATATTGCTTGCCTTCCTCCTTTTTCTCCCCACCTTCAGATAGCATTAAAAGGAATACTCCATAAATAAACACTACCACGGCTAGACCGACTAAAAGTGGCACAATTGGTCTTAAAATACCCTTAATTAGGACATCCTCAATAAGCTGTTTAAAAGTGGTGACTGAGGCAAAAACTGGTAAAGCGACCACAGAAAGAAATATTAGTGAAAAGATATATATAATTTTTTTCATTTTTATTAATTAATTATGAATAATTCTATGGCGTTCTAACTGTATTGACCGTATTTACCACCACATTAGCAATAATATCAGCCCCCAGAAGAATCGCTCCGCCAATAATCGTCGCGTAAAAAGTCTTCTTAGCATCTTCTATTTCTCCCGGATTACCTCTAGCGGCTACAAATTTATAACCAGAAAAGATTATAAAAAATACCACCACAATCGCCCCCACCGTTGCCACCAAATTCATAATTTTAATTAATATGTCTTGTACACTGGTATTATTAGGCCCTAATGGATTCTGAATTGTCGTAACAGCTGGAGTCGGCTGAGCAAATATAAAGAACGGGATAAAAAATAGTAATGGAATAATAAAAGCTAATATTTTTTTATAATTTTTATTCATTTTTTTATTTAATAAACTGAAGTATTGAACTATTCTGTGGCGCTAAAGTATGTAATATCGTATAAACGATCAACCAAGACACTAATATTATAACAAATCCTTTCAAAGTACTCCGGAGAACATCCTTAGCTTTACCCTGCTTACCAGTGTCCCCTGCTGACGTCACATAAAGAAAACCACCATAAATAAAGGAAACGGTAAAAATAACTCCAGCCATACTAATAATCCAGTTTATTATTCTGTTTATGGTGCCGATAAAATCACTAAATTTACAAGAATCAGGATGAGCGATTGTTCCACATTGAATAAGCGGTGTATAATCAATTGCTAAGCCAACTGATGGTAAAATCAAAATTAAAAATAAAAAAATAGCTAGAATACCGGCTAATGTTTTTTTATTTATAAAAGACATTTTATTTTAACAATAAATCTAATTTATCCGACGCACTGATCACTGCTTCCTCTACGCTAGCCCGACCAGTTGTATATAATTCTACCATATCCTGGAAAATAACGTTGGAGGCCTGACTATTGGGATCCAACCAACCTTTGGCCATTATAGCTGAATTATTGAAAACTGTTTTAATCGCACTTTGTTCCACCTGCTGTAAAATATCTCGGCGGGCAGATGGAATATTAAAAATATCTTTCCAAAAGGGTACAGCCTCAGCACTGGTTAAGGTCGTTAATACGGTATAGGCACCAGCGGGATTTTTAGAATTTTTCATAATAGCTAAACCATACATATGACCAAAAGTACTTTTTATCTTGGCCGAGGCTACTTGTGGTAATGGAGCGACAGTAAAATTCAAATTAGGATTCTTTGCTTTAATTATCATAAATTCCGAAGCAAAACCAAGATAAACCGCCAAATCCCCATTAGTAAACATAGTTAAAGAATTAGGTAGAGATCGATTCCAGGTATATTCCGCCCGACTGGGATTGGAAAAATTAGTAAAAAATTTAAGAGCTAAGACAGCCGTTGAATCATCAACGCCAGAATCATCCTTCAAATTACTAATTAGTGTCCCATCAAGATCATAACTAATAATCGGATTCCCCGCCTGAATAAAAAGAGCACTCAATATTTCTTTAGCATTATTTACATTTCTAAATTCTCCCAAAGCAACAGCGCCCCTAATAATATTTTTAGCGGCATCTTTCTGCGTGGTTTTTAAAACTAAATTATAAATATCTGCCCAGTTAGCCGGTGGTTGAGTTATTCCAGCATTATTAAAAATATCCCGATTCCAATACATTACCAACGGATCTATTGAAAAAGGCAAGGCCATGACTCCATTATTATTCAAATACAGTTCACCCTCTTCTACAAAAGTATTCTTAAATGTTAATTCTGGCAAAACAGTATAAGGAATAGGATAAATCTTATTAAGATAACGAACAATTAAATTCTCTGGTAAAAGAATAGCATCTGGGCCAACCCCACTAGCCAAGGCTTCCACCAATTGCTGATCAAAAATATTGGCGTCCTTCTGAATATAATTAACTGTGTATTTCAAATCCCGATCATTAAAATACCGAGAGACGAAAGCATTAAAAGAATCGTTTGGTAAGGTCCCCCAGAGAGTAATCTCAATATTAGTCAGGGCAGTATCCTTATTTCGATAAGTGGCAAATAAAATTCCACCCACCACAATACAAAAGATAAAAATCCCAGTCACTACATATTGAAAAAGTTTAGTATTCTTCATTATTAAATTAATTAACTTTTCTAAAGACTAAACCATAATGCTCCGCCCCGGCATTAATTTCTCGATCTAAAACAAAACCATGATCTTGAAAAATGCTGGTCATTTTTATTTTAGACACGACATCTTGGGGCTGAGGACCGACACCGCCAAAGGAACTAGACCAATCTACCACCAAAGCCCGACCATTTGGCCTTAAAATCCTTTTTATCTCTAAACATAAACTGTCCTTATTCTCAATTTGAAAAAATAAATTACCAGCAATTACTACATCCACAGAACTTTCTCGTAATTTAGTTCCCCCTAGATGCTCTAAATCACCCCAAATAATTTCCACATTTCCTAAATGATTTTGCGTCGCCCCATTTTTTATTTTCTGCAATAAATCTTTCTGAATATCCACGGCAAAAACCCGACCATTAGGAGCCACCGCTTTGGCCGCCGCCATAGTATAAAAACCAGAACCAGAACCAAAGTCCGCTACTGTCATCCCTGGTGTCAAAGCTAATTGATTTATATTATTTTCCGGATCAGAGAACATGAGGATATTATACTACAAATAATAGAATTAGCACAACTAAACACCGCCTACCCCTGCCCCTTCCCAAAGAAAGGGTTCTGAAAGTCCTTCCTTTGGGGGAGGATTTAGGAGAGGCTCTTACAAACAAGTAATGGATGCTAGGAAATCCCCTTCCCTTAATTTCATAATGCGGACGCCTTGAGTCTGACGACCAAGGGTTGGAATCTCTTTAGTTTCCACTCGAATCACCTGACTTTTCTTAGAAATAGCGGCGATTTCATCCTGTTCGTCAGTCATCACTTTAGCTGACATTATATCACCAGTCTTAGCTGTCACCTTCATAGTCTTAATACCAGATCCACCACGATTCTGCACTTTATATTCCTTCAGAGCTGTTTTCTTACCATAACCATTTGAACTAATCACAAAGAAAGTTGGGTTGACCATGGTTTTTTTAATTACATCGGTACTAACCACAAAATCATTTTTACCAAGCTTAACCGCTCGCACACCAGCCGCTCCTCGCCCCATTTCTCGAATATCCGATTCCTTATAACGAATTGATTGTCCTTTTGCGGTAGCTAAAATCACTTCGTCAGTTGGTGCCACAAATTGCACTGAGGTTAATTCATCTCCATCATGTAAACCAATAGCAATCAAACCACTACGTCGAACATCATGAAAAGCCGCGGCATCTACCTTCTTAGCCACCCCCTGCTTAGTCACCATTATCAAGGCTAATTTGGAACTCTTCAAGGCTTTAGGCATAGCCAAAACCGAAGTCACTTTTTCCTCCGGTGAAATTGACAAATAATTTACCAAAGCCTTTCCCTTAGTGGCGCGCTTTCCTTCCGGTAATTCATGCATTTTTATCTGATAGGCCTTACCTTTATCACTAAAGAAAAGAATATCATTATGGGTGCTAGCTGTCAGAAAATTTACCACAAAATCTTCATCCTTGGTATCCAGATCTATCACTCCCAAGCCACCACGTTTTTGTTTTTTATAATCATCCGGATTTGTCCTTTTAATATAGCCCCCAGTGGTCAGTACCAAAACATTCTCCTCATCAGGAATCAAATCCTCATCAGACATTGAACCAACACCTTGTTTTACAATTCGTGTTTTTCGCTCATCCGCATATTTCAAAGCCGTTTCCTGTAATTCAGTCTTAACAATATTTAAAATTTTCTTAGCACTAGCTAAAATCTCTTTTAAATTTTTAATCAGGGCCTGAACTTCTTTTAATTCATCTTCAATCTTTTGTCTTTCTAAACCAGACAAACGACCAATTTTCATATCTACAATTGTTTGAGCCTGAATCTCAGAAAATTTAAAAACCTTAATTAAATTTTTCTTAGAATCTTCAATATCTTTAGATTTTTTAATTAATTTAATTATCTCATCTATATGATCTAGGGCTTTTTTCAAACCAAATAAAATATGTTCTCGCGCTTCGGCTTTTTTCAAATCAAATTCGGTGCGTCGCTTAACGACAATCTTTCGATGATCAATAAATTCATCTAAGAAAGATTTTAATGATAAGGTTTGGGGTACACCATCTACCAAAGCCACCATATTATAGTGAAAAGCTTCCTCCAACTGAGTATGTTTATAAATATAATTTAAAACTTTTTGTGGCTGAGCGCCAACCTTTAAATCAATAACGATACGCAAATCCTTGGCACTTTCATCGCGTAAACCTTTAATCCCTTCAACTTTTTTCTCTCGCACTAAATCGGCAATAGCGATAATCAATTCCGCTTTATTCACCCGATAAGGAATAGAAGTAATAATAATTTGATAGGTGCCTTTTTTATCCTCCACGATCTCAGCCACTCCGCGCACCACCACCCCGCCACGACCGGTAGCATAAGCATGATTAATATCCGTCTGATTATAGGCGAGACCACCAGTTGGAAAATCTGGTCCTTTGATAAACTGCATTAAATCCTCTGTGGTATCTTCTGGATTATCAATCAAATGAACTGTGGCCTCCACCACTTCCTTCAAATTATGGGGTGGAATATTTGTGGCCATACCGACAGCAATTCCCAGAGTTCCATTCAAAAGTAAGTTTGGTAAAGCCGCTGGTAAAACTGCTGGTTCCTTTCTAGTATTATCATAATTCGGTCGCCATTCCACAGTTTCTTTTTCCAAATCCTTCAAAAGCTCGCCGGAAATCTTGGACATCTTGGCTTCCGTATACCTCATGGCGGCGGCGGAATCTCCATCAATATTTCCAAAGTTTCCCTGACCTACTACTAAAGGATAACGATGAGAAAAATCTTGGGCCATCTTCACCATAGCTTCATACACCGAAGCATCACCATGGGGATGAAAATTTCCTAAAACCTCTCCGACAACAGCAGCCGATTTTCTAGTTTTAGCCCCAGATGTCAGACCCATTTCATGCATAGCATATAGAATCCTTCGATGCACCGGTTTCAAACCATCACGCACATCAGGCAAAGCTCGATCAGTAATCACGGTCATAGCATAATCAATAAATGATTCCTTCATCTCTGTGGTAATACTGCGCTGAGAAATTCCTCTCTCAGCCACCACTTCTTTACTTTCTTCTTCTTTATTATTTTCTTTTTTCATCTTTAATACTTATACTAAATACTTTCTTCAGTGCTACTAGCTGTACTTATTGCTTCCTCATTTATAATTTCTACTGACACACTACTAGTACTCATAATTTCTTCCGCTTGCCCACCCGTAGCTTCTGAGTAAAGGGGGGTGCTAGTTCCAACTACCTCTTTAATATCAGAAAAAACTTTTGAAAATTCATCTTTAATCACTTGTAATGGACTAAGAGAACTAAGGGTATTTGGCTTATTTGCTATTTCTGAATCTATCTTTTCTTTAGTTAAAGAATACCAAACAGTCACAATAATAAAAGTCAAAATAACAGCCATTATTAGAGAAAAGATTTTTTTTTGATCATCCGGCCGTTGTTTAATATTTGTAAAAATACCCATAAAAAAATTAAATTATTTAATTACTCTGGCTTAAGATAACCACTTCACCCTCCTTACCATCCAAATCTTTTTTCTTTATTGTTAATTTATCTATGGGTTTAACATCTTCCTCGCCAGCTTCTTTCAAAAATTTTTTTAAAGCATTAGGAACGCCCACATCACCACCTGCCCGCCCTCCGGGAGCAGGCGGGTAATGCATTGGAATAATTATTTTAGGCTCTAAGGTCACCGCTAATTTATTAGCCTTAGTGGCATCCAAAACTCCCTCATCTCCCACTGGTAAAAATAAGATATCAATATCCTCAATGGCTTCCAAAAATTCTGGCGACATTTTTTCATCGGAAATTGCCCCAAGAAAACATAGCGTCATGCCCTCTAATACCACAGTATAGACTGTATTTATTTTTTCCTTTCCATTATAATGCGTTTTAGATTGAAAGCCTTTTATAAAAACACCTTTGGTTTCATATTCGCCGGGACCGGAAATAACCAATGGATCCTTACCATTATAAGATAGGGTTTCAGCCCCATTAAAATCAGGATAATTGGCCGAGATCAAGGCTACATCAGCAAAAAAGCGAGTATTTTTAAACTTACTTTCCTTGGAAATAGGATTGAAAGCGAGGATAGTATCCCCGAATTGAACTTTAAAAAATTCCACTCCTTGATAAGTGATATCATAACTTTACTATTATATCAAATCTGTGAATAAAAACAACCATAAATAACCCCCTAAACCACCCCCGCGTCCGAACGCGACCCCTCCTAAGAAAGGAGGGGTTTCTGCTTCCCCCGCCTTTCTTAGGAGGGGGCATTCATTCTGATGAAGGGGGTGGTTTGATGGGGCGGTTGTCTTGTATTTTTTCTTTATATAGTGTATATTACTTGAGTTATTAATTAGCCCCACTTCGCTCAGAAAAGAGCTACGCGGGGAAAGACAAAAAGTAACACCCTTGGCGCCTGTGGCCGATGGACCTTTTTGGCGAAGTTCCGCCATTATAGGCGGATTTTTTATCCCACTACGCTAATAAATTAGCTACGCGGGACAAGCAAAATTATGGCAACAAAAAAAGCAAAAGTAGTAGACGAAACAACAATAGAAGAAAAGGCTCTCAAGGTTAAAAAAGACACCTTGATGGCCAAGATTGTAGATAAGAGTGTCAGTCCACCATCCGTTGGCGACGTAGTAGAAGGCAATGTCATCGGTGTGGAAAAATCTTGTGTTTATATTAATTTAGAACCATATGGTACTGGTATTATTTTTGGTAAGGAGTTCATTGGCGCTAGAGATATCATTAAAAAAATAAATATTGGCGACAGCGTGGCGGCTAAAGTGGTAGATGCCGGCAATAAAGATGGTTATATTGAACTATCTCTTAAAGAAGCTAGACAGGCTCTGATTTGGGATGAAGCTGAAGAAGCAATTAAAAACAAAACGATTTTGGAATTACCAGTAGAAGAAGCTAATAAAGGTGGTTTAATCATAAATTGGCAGGGTATCAAGGGTTTCCTTCCTGCTTCCCAATTAAAGACTGAGCATTATCCGCGCATCAATGACGGTGATAAAGATAAAATTTTAGATGAATTAAAAAAAATAGTTGGTCAGAAAATTTCCGTGGCGATTATCACCGCTTTACCCAAAGAAGGTAAGTTGATTTTCTCTGAGAAAAATATTGAAAAGAAAAGTAAGCAGAAAATCGTTGATACCTACAAAGTGGGAGATATTTGTTCTGGTGATATTACCGGCATTGTGGACTTTGGCATCTTTGTAAAAATTGAGGACGGCCTGGAAGGTTTAGTTCATATTTCGGAAATTGATTGGACTTTAGTAGAAAATCCTCGTACCCTATATAAGGTTGGTGATAAAGTAGATGTTAAAGTGATTGAAGTAAAAGATGGCAAAATTTCTCTCTCAATTAAAGCTTTAAAAGAAAATCCTTGGATAGAAGCTGAGAAAAAATATAAGAAGGGTGATGAGGTTAAGGGTGTAGTTATTAAATTTAATAAACATGGGGCTTTAGCTTCCATTGAAGAAGGAATCTCTGGTTTAATACATATTTCTGAATTTGGTTCCGAAAGCTCTATGAAAGAGAAATTAGAATTAGGTAAGGGCTATACCTTTAAAATCTTACTCTTTGAAGTTAAAAATCAAAAATTAGGTTTATCCTTTGTGGATACGAAGAAATAAGCCTACCCCTACCCCTTCCCAAGGAAGGGGTTTCTGAAAGTCCTCCCTTTTGGGGAGGATTTAGGAGAGACTAATCATTCCCACTCCAGGCTTTCACACTCGCTGTGGTACTATAGGTCCTAGTCA
>CAZIYU010000019.1:0-11892 GCA_964543595.1 uncultured Candidatus Saccharibacteria bacterium
CGAGGCGGGCCCGGCGCAACTTTTCAGCAGAAAAGTATGTGTGGGTGGAAGTGAATGGGTAAAAATCTAAAATTACAAACATAAAAACAACTTTCTTCAAGGGTTGTTTTTTGTTGCGTTTTGGAATAATAAGTATTAAAATTCACCCATGAAGCATGTTCATAAAATTGTACCAAACCATAAGGATTTAGTAAAAAAAATAAAAGCACATAAAGTCTTGGGGCATAAAATTGTATGTACTATCGGATCATGGGATATGCTCCATATTGGTCATTTAAGATACCTAAATGCTGCAAAAGAGCACGGTGATGTGTTAATAGTTGGCGTAGATAGCGATCGAGGAATTAAGTCATATAAGGGTCCTTTAAGACCGGTTATACCTGAAACAGAGAGAGCAGAAATGTTGTCATATCAATCTTGCGTTGATTATGTAACCTTAGTTGATGATATTGATAACAAAGGCAATTGGCAATATGAAATTTTAAAGGATCTGCCAATTGATGTTTTTGTGGCCGTAGAAGGTAATAGCTACACTCAGGAGCAAAAAAAAACGATTGAAAAAATGTGTAAAAAGTTAGCGGTGATTCCTAGGCAGGCGTTGAGTACTTCTTCAACTGATATTATTCAAAATGTTATCAAGATTCACCTTTTAGATCAATTGGAACAATTAAAGAGTAAGAATAAATAGTATGAGCGAAAAGAGAATTTTGATTATAAATATTCCGGTCATCCACCGCGGCTTTTTAGATTTTCTCGCTAAAAATAGTAAAAATATCTCAGAAATATATTTAGTAGAGAAAAAAATAGTAGAGGAAATTTCTGGTGGAAAAGAGAGTATTACGTCACTTAAATTAACAGATATTGAGAGGTTTTTGAAAACTCTAGGTTTTTCTGTTCTTAAGTCTTTTAAAAAAAGTGATCTTATAAAATTAAAAAATAAGAAAATATTATTGATTAACGATCGATTCTCTAGAAAATTAATTGAGGGTTTTCCATTAAATACAGATATAAAGTGGTCTTCGGTTTTTTTACGGTGGGATAGTGATAGTGTTTTGTCTGAGCATTCATTAAATGAAAAAGAGAGTAAAAATATTCAGGATATTAAATGGATGGGTGAAGCATATAAAGAAGCTAAAAAAAGTACGGATTGGTGGCGGCAGGTTGGGGCGATTATTATTAAGGATGGCTCGGTGGTATTAAAGGCTTATAATGAAGCCTTACCAAGTGACTATACTCCATATCAAGTAGGTAATGTCAGAGATTTTGTAAAAGCGGGGGAAAAGCAAGAGCTAAGTTCTACGATACACTGTGAACAGAAATTAATTGCCGAAGCGGCTCAGAAAGGTTTATCTCTAGAGGGGGCTAGTCTGTATGTAACTCATTTTCCTTGCCCAGTTTGTACAAAATTAATTATTTTTTCCGGGATTAAGTATTGTTTTTTTAGTGAGGGAGCGTCAAATTTAAGTGGAGAAAAATTAATGAAATTATACGGTATTAAATTATTAGCAGTTAATATAAAAAAATAATATGAGGCAATATTTAAATTTATTAAAAGATGTATTGGAGAATGGACAAGGGAAGAGTGATCCACATGGTGTCGGTAGTATCGCAGTTTGCGGGCGAACAATGAGATTCGATTTATCTAAAGGCGAATTTCCAATGCTGACAACTAAAAAACTTCATTTTAAATCGATTACCCTTGAACTCCTGTGGTTTTTGCGTGGTGATACAAGTATTAAATTTCTTAAAGATAATAATGTATCGATTTGGGACGAATGGGCTACACCTGAAATCTGTCAGAAGATGGGGCTACCCGATGGAGATGTTGGGCGTATTTATGGAGCTCAATGGCGGCACTGGAAAACTACAGACGGAAAAGAAATTGATCAGATTAAAAACTTAATTGATGGCCTTAAACAACACCCCGATTGGCGACGGCATATGGTGACGGCTTGGAACCCGGAAGATGTTGATAAGGTTTTTGTGGCACCTTGTCATGGAATTTTTAAATGTTTTGCCGTAAATGGAGAATTATCTCTACATCTATTTCAAAGAAGTGCGGATGTCTTTTTAGGTGTGCCATATAATATTGCCTCATATTCCTTATTACTTCTTATGATTGCTCAGGTTACTGGATTAAAAGCGAAGGAATTTATACATACCATGTCTGACGTACATATTTACAATAATCATTTTGAGCAAGCCAGAGAACAGTTAAAAAGGGAACCGAAAGCTTTACCTAAAATAAAAATAAATCCTGAAGTTAAAGATATTTTTGATTTTAAATATGAAGATTTTACCTTAATTGATTATAATGCTGATCCAAATATTAAAGCCGAAGTAGCTATTTAAGTTCCTTAGCCAATTGGGAAGTAAACAGTCTTTGATTTGCCAATAATATCAAGTTTGGGGGATATTAGATGAAAATGCAAATGACAGACAGTTGCGCCAGTATGGTCAGTATCACCAAATCTTATTGATAAAGCTCCGCCTTTTATCTTAAATTTTCTTATTGCCCAATTAACTAATTCTTTCACTGTTATTAAATCTAAATTTGTTAATTCATAGAAATTTTCCTTATGTTTCTCTCCGATTATTATAAAATGATATTCTGAATTTTTATAAGGCCAGCTATTTTTTGTTATTAACCAACCTTTTTCTTTTTTTAAGATCGGTTCTTTATGATATTTAAAATTATTGGGGCAAAATGGGCATTTTCCTTTTTCTTCAATAGATAATATGACATTTTCATATTCTCCTTTTCCTTTTGCAAACCTTTTATTTACGACTTTTTTATTTTTTACGTTCATAAACTTTAAAAGTATAATTATACTCATTTTTCTCGTCTTTTAGATGCGGCTCTTCGTTGATCAGATGCCAGTCATTTTTATTAAATTCTGGGAAAAAGACATCACCTTCTGGGGAACAGTTCACCTTGGTGATATAAAGTTTGTCGGCAAAAGGGATAGCTTGTTTATAAACATTTGCTCCACCAATGACAAAAATTTCTTCATTTTTTGCCAAGTCTAGGACTTTTTGCCAGCTATCAAATATTTCCGCCCCAGTAATATCATCTTTTTTTTCTGATAGGACTAAATTTCTGCGATTTGGTAGAGGCTGATCGAGAATATTCAATATTGATAAAAAAGTATTTCGCCCCATTAAAACTGTTTTCCCGGTAGTTATTTTAGAGAAGTATTTCAAATCACCAGCCAGTTTCCAAGGTAAGCCGTTTTTTATTCCGATGACGCCGTTTTTTGCCACGGCGGATATTATAGAAATACTCATATCTGGATATTTTAGAATTATATGGCTATTTGTGCAATAGTGCAGGATGAGTTTTTTAGTGTTACACTACATTAGTGTTTTTTAGATAATGAAATTTTAATGCATATTAAGATTAAAAGAATTGATAAAAGTCTACCATTACCAGAATACCACACCGAAGGCGCGGTGGCTTTTGACCTATATTCTCGTGTTGATATGATTATTTTGCCTAAAACCTTGGAGCGTTTACCTACAAATCTGATTGTGGAGACCCCAAAGGGATATATGTTGGAAATTAAGGATCGTTCCAGCACCTTAAAAAAGAAAGGGCTTTTGGTTAGCACTGGTTTTATAGACAATGATTATTGTGGAGAGCAAGATGAAATATTATTACAACTTTATAATTTAACGGACAAAGAGGTGATTGTAGAAAAAGGGGAACGTCTTGGGCAGGGTGTTTTTATAAAAATAGAAATTGCTGAATGGGAGGAAACAGATTTAATGAATAATAGTAATCGTGGTGGTTTTGGCAGTACAGGGAAATAAAATAATTATAATAATATGAAAGACAAACAAATTGAGAAATTGATTAAAGGGGAGGAGGGAAGGCAGAAGAAAAATATTTCTTTGATTGCTTCGGAAAATTATGTATCTGACGACGTTCTAAAAGCTCTTGGTTCAAAGTTGACCAATAAATATTCCGAAGGTTATCCCGGTCATCGTTATTATGGTGGTCAGACTTTTACTGATAAAGTAGAATTATTATGCCAAGAACGAGCCCTTAAACTTTTTAAATTAAATAAAAAAGATTGGGCGGTGAATGTTCAACCTTTATCTGGTTCACCAGCCAATTTGGCGGTTTACATTGCTTCCGTTCCGTTAGGGGGGAAAATAATGGGTATGTCTTTGGATCATGGCGGACATTTGACCCATGGACATAAAGTTTCAGCCACTGGAAAAATCTGGCAACAGGTGGCCTATGGCGTGGATGCTAAAACAGAAATGTTAGATTATGAAGCGATTGCTAAATTAGCCAAAGAAGCAAAACCAAATATTATTGTGGCTGGTTACACCGCTTATCCGCGTATTGTGGATTTTAAAAAGTTTAGAGACATTGCCGATAATTGTGGAGCTCTCTTAATGGTGGATATGTCACATTTTGCCGGACTGGTGGCTGGTGGTGCCTATCCATCGCCATTTGCTTATGCTGATGTAGTGACGACAACGGTGCATAAAACTTTACGTGGGCCAAGGAGCGCGATGATTTTTTCTCGTCGTGATAAAACGCAAGTGAATACTAAGGGTAATACTGTGAATCTTTGTGATTTAATTGATAAGGCAATTTTTCCCGGATTACAGGGTGGTCCGCATATGAATCAGATTGCCGCCGTGGCCGTAGCTTTGAAGGAAGCGTCGACCCCAGCTTTTAAAACTTATGTTAAACAAGTGATAAAAAATGCTAAAGTTTTGGCGGATGAATTGCAGAAATTAGGTTGGCGAATTGTATCTGGCGGAACAGATAGTCATTTGATTTTAATGGATACTTGGATGGCGGGGATGGGTATGCCGGGGGCGGAAGCTTCTCTTAAATTGGAAAAAGTGGGAATTATTGTTAATAAAAATACCATTCCAAATGAAACTCGCTCGGCCTATGATCCGTCTGGTATTCGTTTGGGAACTGCCGGGGAAACTACTCGCGGGGCCAAGGAAAAGGATATGGTCAAACTAGCTAAGAGAATTGATCAGGCTTTGAAAAAATAAAATAGAAATAAGAAAGCCCCGCCGATTCCGATCGGCGGGGCTGGTTTATCCTTTACGGATTTACACCCTCAGTCAATTCCTTCATCAATTCGGCGACTGAGATGATTTTTTGTATCCGATAGGCATTACTGCCTACGGTATACATTGGAGGTTCGCCTGGTGCCAGACCGATGGCCGCCCGTAGAGCATCGCAAATGCAGAAGAACTTATCGTGATCTGAATTGTTCGGCGCCGCTTTACAGACCGTATAGCCCCCTCGCGTATCTTGTCCCAAGACATAACCCATCCGGCATTTTGCTCGACGCGTTCCCGCCAGCAGTTCCTGATAGGCTGGTGAGCCTCTTAATATTCGGAAGGGGAAACCACAGGGGGAACTGCCCACCACGAGAATATCCTCTTCCTTTGAGTCTACTACGGCCTGCTT
Source organism: uncultured Candidatus Saccharibacteria bacterium (assembly GCA_964543595.1). Lineage (GTDB taxonomy): Bacteria > Patescibacteriota > Minisyncoccia > Phycocordibacterales > GWA1-40-21 > CAIJXO01. The sequence continues at coordinate 5,453 of CAZIYU010000019.1, forward strand.
GAATTCCGGCGTGGCGTTACTTTCTTTTGTCGCTAGGAATCTAGTCCCCATCTGGACACCGCTTGCTCCCATTGCTAGGAACTGGTGAATGTTCTCATGAGTATAAATTCCACCAGCTACGATGACTGGAAAGTTTCCGTGTTTAGAGGCCACTTCCAGCACTTCGGGCAAGAGATTTTCCAGAGCGAACTCCGGATTATCAATATCCGCCAAATGATGAAAGCCCAAATGTCCGCCTGCTTTTGGTCCCTCGAGAACCACCGCATCTGGTCGATCTGGTCGCCACAGACGTAGAATGAATCGCAAAGCCCGAGCAGAAGAAACAATTGGTATCAAAGCTGTCTCACCTGGATTAGGAATCCTAGGAGGCAACCCTGCTCCCACAAAGATCGCTGAGACCTTAGCATCGAGGGCCGATCGAATTGTTTCTGCGAAACTTTCTTCTAACTTACACATCACATTGATGCCCGTTAGATAACCACCCGTCATTGCCGTTTCGATTTCTTCTCTGACTGCTGTGTAAGTAGTGTACTCCTTTTTATTCACCAACCTTAAAATATCTTTAAGGCCAGCGCTCGACAACACACCTAAACCACCAGCCTCATAAACTGCTCTCGTCAGTTGTGGTCCTGAGATCCGCGCTCCCATTCCACCCTGGTCGATACAGTATTTCAGTACGAAGCTTTTAATTTGTAAGCTCGGTAGTATACTCATATAAACTAACCTCCTATGTTAAAGATCAATGTTTGCCCTTTTAATACTAACATGCTTATGGTATACTACAATAGTCGTTTATTTATTAGCGTTTATTAACTTGTCCCGTAATAAGAAATTCTGATTTCTTTAGTACTGGGATTAATTATAATTATATGGCAGAGAAAAAAGTATCAGCGTTTATGCAACCAAAGAATTTGAGTGCCGAGTTAGAGGCGATTGTGGGTAAAGGTCCAATGCCTAGATCAGAAGTTGTGTCTAAGACTTGGGTTTATATCAAGGCGAATAATCTTCAGGATCCTCAGGATAAGCGTATGATTAATTGTGATGCTAAGCTTAAGGCCGTTTTTGGTGACAAAGTTCATATGATGAAAATGGGAGGTTTCATTTCTAAGCACCTTTCCTAGAAATAACAAAAAAACGCAGTACTTTAAAATCAAAATACTGCGTTTTTTTGTTAAATTCGTAATGTGAATAATCTGTATGCTATAGCTTATAGATTATTCACTATTGCCCGCCCCTTTTTTTATATTTGATTTTAAAGTATGATAGGGGGATGGAGATTAAGGAAAAGATAATAAGCTCAATACGTCAGGCGTGTGGCGCATTGAATTGGCCAGAAATTGATTTTACCATTGAGCATCCGGATGAAATGAGTCATGGTGATTATGCGACTAATATCGCTCTAATTTTGTCTAAACAATTAAAAAAAACTCCAGTGGCAGTGGCTAAGGAGCTGGTGGAAAAAATAAAGCAAAAGCAACCGACTGAAATTTTAAAAATAGAAGTCGCCGGGCCAGGGTTTATTAATTTTTATTTAACGGATAAATATTTTGCCGAGGGGGTGAAAGAGATTTTAAATAAAGGGGAGAATTATGGTAAAAAGCCTAAGAAATTTTTTGGTGGTCAAAAAGTAATTGTGGAATATTCTTCACCAAATATTGCCAAACCTTTTACTGTTGGTCATTTACGTTCTACTATTATTGGGGATGCGGTGGCGAATATTTTGGAATTTAATGGCAAAAAGGTAATACGAGATAATCATTTAGGGGATTGGGGTACTCAATTTGGTAAATTAATTGTAGCCTTGAAAAAATGGTCCAGCATTGAAGCTATAGAAAAATCTGATAAACCGATAAAAGATTTAGTAGATTTATATGTAAAATTTCATGACGAAGTAGAAAAAAATAAAAACCTAGAGGATGAAGGACGTACTTGGTTTGCTAAATTGGAAAAAGGGGATAAGGAAGCCCGAAATATTTGGCAGAAATGTGTAAATTTGTCCCTAAAAGAATTTGAAAGAATTTATAAAACATTAGATGTGAAATTTGATACTTCATATGGGGAGAGTTTTTACGAGAATAAAATGGCTAGTGTAATTGCTGATGTTAAAAAAGCGGGTATTGCCAGGGATAGTGAAGGGGCTTATTTAATATTTTTTGAAAATGAGAAATATCCACCATTGATGCTTTTAAAAAGTGACAGATCATCACTTTACGCTTTGAGGGATTTAGCGGCAGATAAATGGCGTAAGAAAAAATACGGTCAGAATACAATTATTATTAATGAAGTGGGTATGGAACAGGAATTACAATTTCAGCAACTTTTTGAAGCCGAAAAACTATTGGGCTATGTAAAAGAAGGAGAAAGAATACACGTGAAGCATGGCTTATATCGTTTTAAGGAAGGAAAGATGAGTACTAGAAAAGGTAATGTGATTTGGCTAGATGAAGTAATAAATGAAGCGGTGGAGAGAGCAGGAAAAATAAATAAAGAAACGGCTGAGGTAGTAGCTATTGGCGCTCTAAAATTTAATGATTTAAAAAGAGAAGCTAAGGGGGATATTAATTTTGATTGGGATGAAATATTAAATTTGAAAGGTGATTCCGGCCCTTATTTGCAATATGCTTATGTGCGAGCCAAATCTATTTTACAGAAAGCTGAGACAGAAGGGATTAAGGCCCAGGTGTTAGGCGCCAGGCTTGAGGTTTTAGGTGATTTAGCTAAATTGCTGGACCAATTTGTTGAAACAGTGGAAAGGGCGGGGCAGGAATATGCCCCCCATTATTTAGCCACTTATTTGACGGAATTGGCTAGCGCCTTCAGCACTTTTTATGCGCAGGAAACCGTGGTTGATAAAAATGACACTAATTCACCAGTCAAGATTGCTCTAGTTAAAGCTTTCTCTATTGTGATGAAAAACGGCCTAAACTTATTGGGTATTAAGGTACCAGAAAGAATGTAGTTTTAATCTTATTGCACCCACTGATTATTTATGGTATAAACATAATCAGAATTAAACGTCCGCTAAAACAAGGAGAGGGTAGTTCTTTATGGCAAAGAAGAAAAAAACTCGTTTTTGGGCAACCAGAGACTTTCCTCCTCTAAAGGGGACTGGGAATTCCCCAAAGACATACCAGGTGATTGTGACTGGCGGTGGATCAGGTCCGCGGGAAGTGAAGCCCTCATTGTGCTCAATCATCGGGTCAAAAATTGACGGTTCATTTTCACCAAGAATCAAGAGCAGGCCTTCCATGGGGGCCATTGGTGGTTGGCACGATTAAGGAAATAGATCTAACCAAGGGCCACCCAATAATCGCATAGGCGTGAGGGTGGCTTTTTTTATTGTTAAAAACTTGCTACCCCGTAGTAGATTTTGCCATCAAAAAATTTAAGGATTTTTTATAAAATCTAATGGCAAAATTCACTACGGGGTGCTAGAATAGGTTTTATGGCAGAAGAAATAAGCAAAAGCCCTCGAGCTCAAAAGGAAGAAGAGATTTTGAAATTTTGGCAGGATAATAAGATTTTTCAGAAAACTCTGGATCAAGAAGCACCGAAAGGTGAATACGTTTTTTATGATGGTCCACCTTTTGCCACCGGTACGCCACATTATGGACATCTTTTGGCCGGAACAATCAAAGATTATATTGGTCGTTATCAGACTATGCGCGGTTTTCATGTACCAAGGCGTTGGGGTTGGGATTGTCATGGTTTACCGGTGGAAAATATTGTAGAGAAGGAATTAAATTTAAAAAGTAAAAAAGAAATTGAGGAATATGGTTTGGAAAAATTCAATGAGGCGGCCCGAAAAAGTGTTTTAACCTATGTTGATGATTGGAAAAAAATTGTCCCACGGTTGGGTCGTTTTGTGGATATGGAAAATGATTATAAAACCATGGACTCTTCCTTTACGGAAACTGTTTGGTGGATTTTTAATAAATTAAATGATAAAGGTTTAGTCTATGAAGGCTTTAAATCTATGCATCTCTGTCCGCGTTGTGAGACCACTTTATCAAACTTCGAAGTGAATCAAGGCTATAAAGATATTACGGATATCTCGGTCACCGTGAAGTTTGCGGTAACTGGTGAAGTTAATATTTTTTTTCTAGCATGGACTACCACCCCTTGGACCTTACCCGGTAATGTGGCTTTAGCGGTGGGGCCCGAAGTGGATTACGTAAAAATAAAGGTGATGGGTAGCGGGGAGAATTTTATTTTAGCCAAAGCTCGTTTAGCCGTGATTAAAGAGGATTATGCGATTGTGGAGGAATTTAAGGGGGAGAAAATTATTGGCCAAGCCTATAAACCAGTTTTTGATTATTATAATAATAAGGAAACAAAAAATATTGAGAATGCTTTTAAAGTGTACGGTGCTTCATTTGTTACCATGGAGGACGGAACCGGTATTGTGCACATTGCTGCTTTTGGGGAGGATGATATGACTTTAATTAAAGAGAAAAATCTTCCTTTTATTCAGAACGTCGGAACTGACGGAAGATTTAAATCTGAAGTTAGAGATTTTGCTGGGCAGAAAGTTAAACCTAAGGAAGATCATCAAGAGATGGATATTAAAATTATAAAATATTTAGCCGGTAAGGGTACTTTATATTCTAAGGAAAAAATTATTCACTCCTATCCGCATTGTTGGCGTTGCGATACTCCACTTTTAAATTATGCGGCCTCCTCTTGGTTTGTAGAAGTAACGAAATTTAAAGACAAATTAGTAAAAGCTAATCAGGCTATTAATTGGGTGCCAGCTGATATTAAGGATGGCCGTTTTGGTAAATGGTTGGAAGGAGCACGGGATTGGGCGATTTCTCGTTCACGATATTGGGGCGCACCCTTACCAGTTTGGCGCTGTGATAAATGTGGCGCTAAGGAATTCATCGGCTCAGTGGAAGATATAAAAAATAAAACTGGTGGGAGAAATAATTTTTTTGTTATCCGGCACGGTGAAGCTGATAATAATATTTTAGGAGTAATTAGTTCCGATCCAAAAAAGGGCCATCATTTGACAGAGAAAGGTAAAGAGCAGGTTAAAGAAACAGCCGAAAAATTAAAATCTAAGAAAATTGATGTGATTTATGTTTCGCCATTTATTCGAACCCAGGAAACTGCCAAGATTGTTGCGGACATTTTAAATATTTCGGCTGATAAAATAATCACTGATGATCGTCTGCATGAGGTTTATGCCGGCGAACTTGATGGTAAAACAGATACAGAATATCAGAATTATTTTAAAACTCGGCTGGAGAAATTCACTAAGAATATGCCGGGCGGGGAGAATTATTTGCAGATTAGGAATAGAATGACGGAATTCGTTTATGATACTAATATTAAGAATAAAGATAAAAATATTTTAATCATCGGACATCGAACACCGATTCGGATGATGTTTACCGGGGTGGCTGGTATGTCTCTGGCGGAGGCAGCTGATTTTGGCGGGGAAGGTGAAAGTTTTATAAAAAATTCGGAAGTTAAGGAATTGTTTTTTGCGCCGATTCCACACAATCAGAATTATGAATTGGATTTACATCGGCCTTTTATTGATCAAATAACTTTTCCTTGTGCCGTGTGTCAGAAAGCGGGAATGGAGGAAGGGGAGATGAAACGGGTGACAGAAGTGTTTGATTGTTGGTTTGAATCTGGTTCTATGCCTTTTTCCCAATCTCATTATCCGTTTGAGAATTTAGATAAATTTAATCCTTGCCCGAATGTACTCGGGCGGGCGATTCCAGCATTCAGAAAGCCCATCGGTTTTCCAGCTGAATTTATTGGCGAGGGATTAGATCAAACTCGAGGCTGGTTTTATACTATGCTCATTCTTTCTGTTGCTTTATTTGGCAAGGCTTCCTATAAAAACGTCGTAGTGAATGGTTTGATTTTGGCTACTGATGGTAAGAAGATGTCTAAGAGTCTTAAAAATTACCCTGATCCGATTACAGTGGTGGATAAATATGGGGCAGATGCTTTACGTTATTATTTACTTTCCTCACCAGTCGTAAAGGCTGAAGATTTATGTTTTTCTGAAGTTGGAGTAGATGAAATTGTAAAAAAAGTTTTGAATCGCTTAGATAACGTTCATTCTTTCTATGCTATGTATAGTCAGAATACTTCCGTGCCGGTGAAGAATTTTGTGCCCGTCTCAGAAAATATTTTAGATCAGTGGATTTTGGCACGGATTAACAAACTTATTTTTGAAGTAACTATAGCGACGGATAAATATGAATTAGATCGGGCCGTTAGGCCAATTGAGGATTTTGTGGATGATTTATCCACTTGGTATTTGCGACGTTCGCGAGATAGATTTAAATCAGACAATGTGAAGGATAAGGCTTCAGCTATTGAAACGACTAGATTCGTTTTAGAGGAATTAGCTAAAGTAATCGCGCCGGTCATGCCTTTTTATGCCGATGAGCTTTATCAAAAAGTGAAATCTTTTG
>CAZIYU010000020.1:0-10008 GCA_964543595.1 uncultured Candidatus Saccharibacteria bacterium
AAGCAAAGTTTGAGGAAAGTTTTAAGGATTTTGGACAACAGAGAAAAAATTGGGTTGAACCCTTGCGGAGTTTCGTTTTGTCTTTGAAGGAAGCCGTTATTTTAGAAAAAACACAAAATTATTTTGAATGGAAGGAGTTTTTTCAAAAAATCGGCTCTAACCCTGAAATCAAAGACAAAACGCTTTCATGTAATTGGGGGGAACTTTTTGAATTCACAGCTTCCGCCGTAGGCGGAAAGGGTTTTGAAAAAATTGACAGCGCGATTTTGGCTTCTGCAAAATCGCTCCGCTTTTCTGATTCCGACAATGTTTCTCTTGGTGGACCCTACAGGACTCGAACCTGCCACCTTCCCGATGGACATCGGGACGCTCTAACTATAAGTAATTAAATCATCCTGGTGGACCCTACAGGACTCGAACCTGCCACCTCCTCATTGCAAATGAGGCGCTCTAGCCAGATGAGCTAAGGGCCCAATGGAGAGAAGAATAGCACAGATTAAATTATATTTCCACTTTTATTTTCTACATTTTTAGTTATAATAGGATTTCCTGTGGTGAAAGGGCGATTAGCTCAGCTGGTTAGAGCGTACGATTCACATTCGTAAGGCCACAGGTTCGATTCCTGTATCGCCCACAAAATAAGATCCCGCAAGGTTTTATTTAGGTCATAAGCAAGCAATGGGTATTGCTTGCGTCAGGAATCGAAACCTGTTTGAGATATATTTGAGTTTTAGCAAATATATCCAAACACGGGTACTGAAACTGTAAGTTTCGATATTCCTGTATCGCCCACCATGGCCACGAAGGGCCTATAGTTCAATGGTAGAACACATCCATGGCATGGATGAGGTAGGAGTCCGATTCTCCTTAGGTCCACAAATAGTGTATAATAGTAAGATTATGAATGAAAACATGCAAAAAGAATATTTTGACAGATTACCTAATGAATTAAGAATGCCTTTTCAGCGAATTGTATTTGAGCGATTAGGGCTTCATAATGATCCTGATCGGGCATTAACTGACGGTAAAATAATCAGCGAATATATTGACGATATTAGAAATGTTGAGGTCAGGGAAATGATCAGGGAAAGAAAATTTGAGGAAGCGGCCGATTTACTTATACCGAAAATTAAAAAAGAAGAAGAACTGAGGCAGGCGGCCTAAATTTATTTATTAATTAATAAAAATATTAAAATGGGATTTATAAAGGATATGTTATTGAAGAAGATGTTGAAGAAACAACTTCAGGGGGTGTCGGAGGATCAGCAAAATAAGATTATTGAGGCAGTGGAGAAAAATCCCAAGCTTTTTTCTGATATCGCGGCCGAGGTGCAGGAAAAAATGAAAGGAGGAAAGGATCAGCAAGCCGCCACTATGGAAGTGATGATGTCTCACAAAGCCGAATTACAGGATTTGATGAAATAAATTTGATATTTAATATAAAACATATATAATCTCAAAGGATGTTATTTAAACAATGAAATGGAGATAATAAAGACAATGAAAGCAGCAAGAGATGAGATTTGGTTTAGAAAGATCTACATAGATCTAATTAAGGCCAGAAAAATCACAACGATATTTCGGCCTGGACAACGTTTGTGTAACTGTAATAAAGGCTTTTGTAAAGGAGAGAGACTCAAGATAAGAATCATAGATAAGGTTGGAGCAGATTGGGCTGGTGTGTTGGGTCAAATTCTTCCTGACTTTAGTCAGGAGGTTCAGGTATTAGAAACAAAAGTGATTACTCTCGGGTCCTTGAGTGCCGATGATTTTCTGGGATCTTCACCAGACATAAACAATATATTATCGTTAAGGTACCACCTTGGCATCTTGTATAATTTGACGCCAATAGAGCTTGACGACAAAGCCATAATAACCGTAACAACTTTTTTATATGTATAATTTAAAGGAGAAAGGAGAGACTTCTATGGAAGCGTATGGACAGACACAGTTTACGAGATTATTGTCGTTTGCGAAAGAGCCGGCGGATAATCCGGGTACGTTGGAAGGTTTGGAAAAATTTCAACGTTATGCGATTACACCGATTGGACACGACTATCCTGGTTCTACACCAGCAATGTGGAATGCTGTGTATAGGGAATTTGGTATCAATGCTGTTATGATGATGGTTGTTGGTAGACCTGAACAAGCTGAAGATATTTTGGATCTTTTTCGTCAGGATCCAAAATATCTTGGTGGTGGTTCTGGCGTGGGTTTCAAGGATGAGGTGGTAAAATTCCTTGATGTACTAGATCCACTTGCGAAAGCAATTGGATCAGTAAATTTGATTCAAAAACTTCCTGACGGACAGTTGAAGGGTTGGAATACGGATGGCCTCGGTTATGCTGAAAGTTTAGCACAGCTTTTATCCATGAAGAAGGAGGGTTTAGCTGGTAAGAAAGTTGTTATGCTTGGCGCTGGAGGAACGGGCATGTCCATCGCTTTTGCATTGGCTGAAAAGGGGAGTAATCTGGTAATTCTAAATCGCACAGTTGAATCAGCTATAACGTTGGCTGAACGAGTAAATACCTATGTTGGGCGAGAAGCTTGCCGAGCTGGGGGAGAGGATCAAATCACACAGGAAGTAAAGGACGCTGATGTTGTCTTAAATGCCTCGTCAAAGGGTGAGAGGGGGAAATTAGAGAATTATTCCTCCTTGGCCCAGGCTACGTTGCCGGCAACTAAGGAGAATCTTGAAGCCAACCAATTGGCAGCAGAGGCAGTGTTGAAAACCATTTCTGAAAGTACAATTATTAGTGATGTTGTCCTGCGTAAAAATGAGATGACACCACTAATTCACTCGGCTAAAGAAAGAGGTTTTCAGACTCTCGATGGTATGCCGATGGTGATTAACCAGGCTATCAAGGCCTTTGTAATTCTTCATGGCCGAGAGATGAAAGAAATAGGCCAGACGGAAGTAGAACTAGCCGAGATTATGAGGGAAGCAGTTGGACTTTAATGGTAGGGAGTATTCAAACCTCGACTGCTCATCACAGTCGAGGTTTTTCTATTGATATTTTTTCAAATAAAATCTGATATAATCATTAAATGAAAACAAAAGGCAAAAAAGTAATACTATATTCTATGCCAAAATGTCCACCTTGCTTGGCCTTGAAGGATTTTTTAAATAAAAATAAAATTAAATTTGAGAATTTTGACGTGGAATTTAATTTAGCAAATAGGGAAGAGCTGAGGAAACTTTCGGGCGGGACAAAAGTGCCCTATATTATTATCGATGATGCTCCAATCCTCGGTTTTAATCAAGAAAAAATCTCTAATCTCCTAGGTTTATAAAAACTAGATAAAAGAGCGCCCTTTCGTAGAAAGGGCGCTCAAGTAAGTTGGGAACGGGAACAATTTCAGATTTCGGCCAGGGCTTTCAGATGAGGGCTGTCTTCGCCCTCCTCTCTTAGTCTCAGCTGATCACCTTCAAGCTCGATTGAATGATACTTTGGCCCCAGCACCTCCTTCTGGGCTGAAAGCGAATATAGACCGAAGCGACGATTTCTCCAGAAACGAAACAGGTCCGCAGTCAGCTGACCGATGCCATCGTATTCCAATGGCATAAGCAGTTTTTGCGTCCGGACTGAGAGAATCCCAAAGACATGAGTACCTGCTTGGATCTTCCAGACCAAGAACTTATCTGGATCCTTCAAAGGATCAGCACCCGTGAAGTCCATAGGCACCAAAAACTTGTCCGCAGATACGGAGTAGATTCCACAGAGGCGTCCCTCTTTACGTACACGAATCAAGTCACCGCCATCAATCTCCGCAATGTTTTTGTTATTTAGACGCAGTTCGGCCAATATTTCATTTCTTGTTCGCATGACTCTAGTCCTCTATTATTCTTTTGTTTCTCAAGTTAAGATCTTATTCCAATCCAAGTATTTCATTGTTTATCTACGCTGTCAATTAAATTTAAATTGTATTTAAATATATAAGCCCTGATAAGCAGAAACTTTTTCGTGAATTGAATGTAGCAAATTTTACTATTGGATGCTAGAATCAGCAAATGTCATTATCAATCGGCATTGTCGGATTACCAAACCCCGTAGGAAAGTATAAGAATACTTCCTGCCGGGCAGGCGTTGGGAAATATAATTAATTTATGTCAACATCATTACACATCGGGATAGTGGGCCTTCCTAACGTTGGTAAGTCAACCCTGTTCAACGCGCTAACCAAAAAGAGCGTGGCGTGTGAGAATTACCCTTTTTGTACTATTGATCCATCAGTGGGGGTGGTGGCCGTACCGGATGAACGGCTCAACGCGTTGAGCCGTTTCTCAAATTCAGCCAAAACTATACCAGCGGCGGTAGAATTTGTGGATATTGCTGGCTTAGTAAAAGGAGCCTCGGCCGGCGAAGGATTAGGTAATAAATTTTTAACAAATATTAGAGAGACAGACGCCATCGCTGAAGTTGTTAGAATATTCGAAGATGATAAGATTATCCATGTGGCAAATAAAATTGATCCACTTTCTGATATTGAAACAATAAATCTGGAACTCATTTTTGCGGATATGCAGAGCGTTACAAAGCGTTTAGGTAGTTTACAGAGTGAGATAAAGAAAGGTAGCAAGCTAGCAGTGATAGAAAATTCTGCTTTAGAGAAAATTATGAAATATTTAGAGGAAGGGAAGTTAGCTAGTTGGGTAGAGCTAAGCGAACAAGAATTTCTGGAAGCAAAAAAACTTTGTTTACTCACCATGAAGCCTATTTTGTATGTTCTGAATCGAAAAACCGGCGCGAAGAATTTAGACCCTACTTCGCAGAGCTCCGACGGGGCAGGTGAAATAGATCAACGGTGGATTAAACTTATGCAATTCTTTAAAGAGACAAAATCCAAGTATGTGATTGTGGATGCTGGAACTGAAAATGAATTAAAAGATTTTGAAGGAGAGGAAAAAACTGAAATGCGCCAAGCTCTTCAGGCTGACATACGCGATAGCGTATCTGAAGAGGATGGTATTAATGATCTGATTAAAGCCGGTTATGATTTGCTTGGCTTACAAACTTATTTTACAACTGGGGAGGATGAAACGAGGGCTTGGACAATCAAAAGAGGGGTAACAGCGCCAGAGGCCGGCACAGCTATTCATATGGACTTTAAGGAGAAATTTGTGCGGGCAGAGGTTATTTCATGGAAAACCTTACTAGATTCTAGCACATATGGGCAGGCTCGAGAAAAAGGCCTAATTAAGACCGAAGGTAAAGAATACATCGTCAAGGATGGCGACGTAATTGAATTTAAGATATAATATAGGTCTTATTAATTTAATTAAAATTTCATGGATAAAACAAAAACAACGGCAGGGGATTTCTTTATTTACTTAGGAATTATTGTTGGACTTTATGTCAGTACCTTTAGTTTAATAAATATTCTAATTGATCTGATTAATAAATGGTTACCGGATCCATCAGCTATATATAATTATGATTATTCTTTGGAAAGTATGCGCATGGCTTTGGCAGCGCTAATAATCTTCTTTCCCGCTTTTATCTTTTTATCAAAAACAAGCACTAAAGCAGTAGCTATTACACCAGAGAAAAAAGATCTCTGGATTCGACGCTGGTTCTTTTTTCTTACCCTATTTCTGACTGGTTTAGCGATGGCAGTAGACTTAGTTACTTTAGTCTATAAATTTATTGGCGGAGAGGATCTAACATTAAAATTCTTTTTGAAAGTTATAGTAGTTTTTGTTATTTCCTTTGCTGTTTTTCGATTTTATCTTTATGAATTACATCGAGATGTTACTCTGCCTACACCTAGAAGAAAATATATAATGTATATTACATGTATTAGCGTCTTAGTAGTGATAATTTTGGGGCTAGTGTCATTAGGTTCACCAGCTAATCAACGAAACGCACGTTTTGATCAACAGAGGGTGAGTGATTTACAAGATATTCAATATGCGGTGACGGATTATTATTTAGAAAACTATAATTTACCAACTAATTTAACTATTTTGTCTCAAAGCATCACCTATTCAATTTCAAGATTAAAGGATCCAGTGACAGATAAATATTATGAATATAATATATTATCACAAAACACATATGAACTTTGTGCCGTTTTTGTTTTGGATAGCTCTAAAAATGAATTAAGTACATATCTTTATGATTCAGAAAGCTGGAAACATGGTTCTGGTCGAAATTGTTTTGAAAGAAGTATTGGCGAAAAGTTACCCGTAAAACCGATTACTGGTGCATAATTATTCTTATTCCAGACAAAAAAGAACATTGCCTTTGCAGGGTGATGTTTTTTGATGTAAGATATGAGAATGAAAAAGAAACAAGTAGCTTCAAAAGCTAGTGATTATAACCATTTAAAAATTGAACCAAAATGGCGGAAGATTTGGGACAAAAAGGGGATTAATATAACAAAGGATAGTAACAAAGATAAGAAGTTCTATGTTTTAGATATGTTTCCTTATCCGTCTGGGGAAGGTTTACACATCGGTCATCCGCGCGGTTTTATCGCTACCGATGTGTATTCTCGTTATAAAAGAATGCAGGGTTTTAATGTCCTTCATCCCATGGGTTGGGATGCTTTTGGTTTACCGGCTGAAAATTATGCCATCAAGAATAAAACTAATCCAATGATTCAGACTGCCAGAAATGTAAAGAGATATAAAGAGCAAAGTAGTATCATCGGTTTTAATTATGATTGGTCACGGGAAATAAATACCACTGATCCAAATTATTATAAATGGACACAGTGGATCTTTTTGCAGATGTTTAAAAAAGGTTTGGCTTATGAAAGTTATGAGCCAATTAATTGGTGTTCGTCATGTAAAACTGGTTTGGCCAATGAGGATTTGGAGGATGGTAAATGTGAACGCTGTGGGACGGTGATTGAAAAGAAACCAATGCGTCAGTGGGTGCTTAAAATTACGGATTATGCCGATAGATTACTAAAGGATATTGATAATTTAAATTGGCCAGAATCAATTAAGGAAAGCCAGCGAAACTGGATTGGCCGAAGTGAAGGTTCAGAATTATGGTTTAATATAAAAAATTCTGAGGAAAAAATTCGCGTTTTCACGACTAGAGCCGATACCTTTTACGGCGTGACCTATGTTGTTTTAGCACCAGAAAATAATTTAGTAGACAAATTTAAACCCTTAATCAAAAATTGGACGGCGGTAGAAGAGTATCGAGGGAAAACTAAAACTAGAACAGAAATAGAGAGAACAGCAGTAGATAAGCCCAAAACTGGTATTCAGCTAGTGGGTGTTGAAGCTAAACATCCATTAACCAAAGAAATTTTGACAGTATGGATTGCTGATTATGTTTTAAATAATTATGGTACCGGTGCCGTGATGGCGGTCCCCGCCCATGATGAACGTGATTTTGCCTTTGCCAAAAAGTATAATTTACCGATTAAGCAGGTGGTAGTACCATGTGCCAACGATTCAAAAAATCCACCGAAACCAGGCTTCGAGGAAGTTAAAAGAGATACGGTTATTATTCATCTACGAGATAAATCAACTGGTAAATTTGCCCTGCTTGATTGGCATGGGACGCTAGAGGGAATTACTACCGCTATTATGGGTGGAATTGAATCTGGACAGACACCTGAGGAAGCAGGAATACGAGAAATTGAGGAGGAATCTGCCCTTAGCGGTGTAAAAATAGTAAAAAAGTTACCATTTATCACGGCGGCTAAGTATTGTGCCTCACATAAAAATCAAAATCGTTGTGCTCATACCTATACCTTGTTAGCTGAAATTGAGAATATTAAAAATCAAGGAATTATTTCTGATAGTGAGCAAAAAATTCATACTTTAATTTGGGTTGAAGAGAATAAAGTTTTAGAAAGTCTGACTCCTGATCATCAGAAACAGGTATGGCAAATGCTACAAAAAGAAACTGCCTTAACTACAGGTGGGTATCTGATAAATTCTGGGGAATTTGATGGAATGAATAGTGAGGAAGCTAAAAAGAAAATTACTGATTTGGCGGATGGGGAATTGAAGGTGACTTATAAATTAAAGGATTGGGTTTTTTCTAGACAACGCTATTGGGGCGAACCAATTCCATTAATTCATTGCAAAGGATGTGGGGTCGTAGCTGTGCCGGAGAAGGATTTGCCAATTAAATTACCTAAAGTGAAGTTTTATGAGCCGACGGGGACGGGCGAATCACCTTTAGCAGCGATTACTAAGTGGGTGAATACTAAATGTCCAAAATGTGGAGGAAAAGCAAAAAGAGAAACCAATACTATGCCACAATGGGCTGGTTCATCATGGTATTATTTGCGTTATATTGATCCCAAGAATAAAAAAGCCTTGGTGGATAAAAAGAAGGAAAAATATTGGATGAAAAATGGCGTGGATCTGTATGTTGGGGGAACCGAACATGCGACTCGACATCTTATCTATGCGCGTTTCTGGCATAAGTTTTTATATGATATTGGCGTCGTCAGTGAACAGGAACCATTTAATCAATTGAGAAATTTAGGAATGGTTTTAGGTACTGATGGCCGAAAAATGAGCAAACGTTGGGGAAATGTGGTGAATCCCGATGAGGTGGTAAAAAATGTCGGCGCTGATACTTTACGTGTCTATGAGATGTTTATGGGTCCATTTGAGCAGGAAATTGCCTGGAGTACAGACAATATGGTGGGTTCCAGAAGATTTTTGGAGAAGGTGTGGAAATTACAGGGGAGCCTCACCCTCCAGCCCCCTCCCCCAAAAGGAGGGGTTAGAGGAGAGGCTAAAGATTTTCAAACCCTACTTCATAAAACCATTAAAAAAGTAACTGAAGATATTTTGAATTTTAGTTTCAATACTGCTATTTCAGCCTTTATGATTTTAGTCAATTCAGCGGAAAAAACAAATCTATCAAAGGCTAATTATAAAATTATTTTAAAACTACTGGCTCCTTTTGCCCCACATTTAACTGAAGAAATCTGGAATCAATTAGGTCATAAAAAATCAATTCATTTGGAAAAATGGCCAGAATTTGATGAAGCAAAAATCAATTCAGCAGAGACTATTATTATGGTTCAGATAAACGGTAAACCGCGTGCTAATTTCAAAATACCGGCCGGTTCGACCCAGGCAGAAGTGGAAAAAATAGCTCTTATTATGCCAGAAATCACCAAATGGCTAACGGGAAGGAATATAATTAAGAAATTATTTATTAAAGAAAAGATTCTAAGTATCGTCACGGATTAGTATTTGACTTAAAATTGGAAGGGTGCTATACTAGACTCAAGACATTATTATTAGTCAAAAGTAGTTTTTAACTCGTAATTTTATTATGGCAACAACAATAAACTTTAAACCGAAGCAAGCTAGCAAGAGATTGATTATGGCTCTAGCTGAAAGATCACGCGATGTGATGACTAAGAGATATGGTCTTGGTAAGGATCCAGAACCAATGACTCTAGATGCTATTGGGAAAACCTATGGCATTACCCGAGAACGAGTCAGACAAATTGAGAACCATGCTTTGGCTGTCATCCGAAAATCCAAACAATATACCGAGGAAAAAACGACTTTTGATGAAATTGAAAAAGTTATTCATAATCTGGGTGGTATAATTGTTGAGCAGGATCTATTGGATTATGTTTCGACTGATGCTTCTATCCAAAGCCATATAAATTTTCTATTGGTTGTTGGGCATCCATTTACTAAGATTAAAGAGGATGAGGATTTTAAACATCGTTGGTTAATTGATAATGAACTGTCAGAAAAAGTTCATAATGCCTTAAAGAAACTTTATAGTACATTAAAAGGAGATGAATTACTGTCTGAGCCAGATATAATTAAATCATTTTTGGAGCATCTAGAAGATGTCTCTGAAAAATATAAGAATGAAGAAATTGCTAAGCGTTGGTTATCACTATCTAAAAAAATTGGTAAGAACACTCTCGGCGAATGGGGAAAGACTGAGTCTTCAAATATTAGTACCAAGGGGATGCGTGATTATGCTTACTTGATTATTAGGAAGCATGGTTCACCAATACACTTTAGAGAAGTGGCAAAAATTATTACTG
>CAZIYU010000021.1:0-6169 GCA_964543595.1 uncultured Candidatus Saccharibacteria bacterium
TAGCATGATCATTTACGAGCCTAATCCCACTCCTTTTCAAGATAACGGTGTAGATATTTACAATACTAATACCCCCGTCCCTCTCCAGGATTGGTAATTTAACGGCTCAACGCCGTTGAGCCGTTAAAAAGCCTTATTTCTAAACATTAAAAACAAGGGTTCTAGATTAAATATTATCCATCACGGAGTAGATGGGGGCGATCATGGATAGAGCAAAAAAGCCCACAGCGGCACCAATTATCACCATTAAAACCGGCTCAATTATTGTTGATAAATCCTTGGTTCTCTCTTCCACATCAGTTTCATAAAATATGGCTACCTCCAAAAGCATAGAGGCCATATTACCAGTTTCCTCACCGACACTCATCATTTCTCCCACAAAAGTTGGATATAATTCCGGACTTTTCATAAATACACTGGAAATATTTTCTCCTTTTTGTACCACCTTCATCGCTTCCTCTAATACATTTTTATAATAATGATTACTAACTATCCCTTTAGTTATATCAATAGATTGAGCCACTGGGACACCGGCCATTAACAATGAAGACATAGTGCGAGTCACTCGGGCCGCATTGGCTTCCTTAATTAAATCGGCGATTAAAGGTAATTTAATAACTATCTTATCGCGAATTCTTTTACCCATTACGGTTTTAAGGGAAAAATAAGTTCCGGAAACTAAACCTAAAATAATTAAAATAGTCAGGAACCAATGCCCCGTCAAAAAATCACTAATACCGATAATTATCTTAGTTGTAAATGGCAATTCAGTATTTAATTCTTTAAAAGTTGCAGTAATTCCCGGCACCACAAAAATAAACATTAGAATACCAACAGTGATCATCACGGAAATAATCACCGCCGGATAAATCATCGCCCCTTTCACTTTCTTTTGTAAACGATAGGTCTTATCCATCTGCAAAGCCACATTAGCTAGGGCGTCAGATAAACCTCCGCTTTCTTCCCCTGCCTTAGCCATGGAAATAAATAATTGAGAAAAAATATTCGGATAATTTTTCAAAGCCTCACTCAAAGTCTTACCCTTTCTAATTTCCAAATTAATTCCCTCCACCACATTTTTAAAACGAACATTATTACTTTGCCTTTCAATAACCGATAGGGCTCGCGACAATGATAAACCCGCCTTAGTCATAGAAGACAAATTCTTAGCAAAAGAAATCTTCTGAGCCATAGACACATTACCTAAAAAACTAAAAACTTTATATAAATAGTTTTGGAATTTATCTTTATTTACTTCCTCCGCCGTAATCAGCATCTGACCCTGAGCTTTTAAATCATTATACAAACTAAATTTGCTCTGAGATTCCATTGTCCCTTCATATTTTTGACCATTTTCTTTTATCGCTTTGAATTTAAATCTCATTTTTTATACCTATACTCATACTTATACTGTCATCACTCGCTGATGACCCTCAACACTTCTTCAATAGTGGTTACACCCTGCACCGCCTTAAATATACCATCTTCAATCATACTTAGCATTCCTTCTTTCTTAGCTTGAGCATTAATATCCGCATCTGATTTACCGGCCACCACCAAATCCTTGATCGTAGGAGACATTTTTAACACTTCATTGATACACACTCGCCCACTATAACCATCTTTAGCTTCCGTTGATTCTTTAGGCTTATAAAAAGGTATCGTTTCAATAGTGTCTTTTTCACCAATAATTTTTTCCTGCTTAAGAAAATTTAAGACTCTTTCAATATCAACAATTTTAGCTAAAGAAGCAATTTCCGATGAGGATAGAAAATACTTTTCCTTATTATTATTCAGACGTCGAAGCAATCTTTGAGCAATAATGACTTTAGCCGTGGAAACAATCAAAAAAGGCTCTATTTTCATATCAATTAATCGAGGCATGGCACCGGCGGCGGAATTGGTATGAAGAGTAGACAACACTAAATGTCCGGTCAAAGCCGCATTAATAGCCAAAGAAGCCGTTTCATTATCACGAATTTCTCCCACCATTATGATATCGGGATCCTGACGAACGAGAGAGCGTAAACCGTTGGCAAAAGTAAAACCAATTTCCGGCTTAACCTGAGTTTGATTAATTCGATCCATCTGATATTCCACTGGATCCTCAATAGTAGAAATATTCACATCGGGAGTATTTAAAATATCCAGTAAAGTATAGAGGGTGGTCGTTTTTCCAGAACCAGTGGGACCGGTCGTCAGAATTAGTCCAGTGGTTTGTTTAATAGCCTCATGAAGCACTTCCAAAGCCTCACCATGAAAACCCATATCCTCTAAAGTAAAACCAGAGACATTTTCTCGTAATAATCTCATCACCGCCTTCTCACCAAAATAAGTTGGTAGAATAGAAACACGGAAGGAAACACCCTCATCATTAACTTCCATTTTAAATCGTCCATCTTGCGGTAAACGTTTTTCATCCAATTTCAAACTAGCTAAAACTTTTATTCTAGCAATAATACTAGTCGCCACACTTTTTGGCAAAACCATAGCATCATGAAGAATACCGTCTATACGATAACGGACTAGTAATTCCCCTTCCAAAACCTCAATGTGAATATCGGAAGCATTTTGTAAAATAGCATGCTTAAGTAAAGTATCCAAAATCCTAACCACTGGCAAATCCTCGGCCATCTTTTTTAAATCTTCACCAATATTTATTCCACCCCGCCCTTCAATTAAATTTTTTAAAGCCGTCGCATCCTTCTGGATAATATCTCCGAATTCCGCCCGTAAACTTTTTTGATATTGCAATAAGGCATTTTTAATGGAATCACTATCAGTTAATCTTGGTAAAATTCGCAAACCGACTTTCTTTTTAATAAATTCAATGGAAGATAAATCCTTGGTATCTAGCATCGCTACTTCCAAAGCATCTCCAGTTTTTCGAAAAGCCACCGCATTATTTTTTCGAGCCACCGGTTCCGGAATAAGCGCGAGAATTGATGGATCAATTTTTTGATCTTTCAAACTAACAAAGGGAATTCCCAACACATAAGCTTCGGCCCGCCGATAATCATTTTCACTAATTTTGCCATTATTAATTAAAACATGGCCAGCCGTTAATTTGCCTTTACTCCCTTTAGCTTCTTCAATCGCCAAATTATAATCATCCTTGGTAATTAAATTGGAATCCAACAAAAATTCTTTAAGCTGATTTTCCTGAGTGATCATTTGCTATAATTATATCCTATATTCTTTCTTATCGCAAAACAAAAACCCCACCTTTTTCAATTGGCAGAGTTTTTATTTCTTTTACTTATAAAGTATCCCTAAAACTCATTTAATCTCTGATCATCCCCCTGAACCACTTCTATCGTCTGCTCACATGGTGTTCCAACATAAAGCGAATTAGTTGAGGAAGCAAATCTGGCATAAACGGTTCTGACCCCAAGGGTGTTAAAGAATTTATCCCAAGGATTTGAGCCTACGGTATAGGTTGTACTTGGAGTAATTTTCCACTGAACATTACAGGAAGGACAGGTTGAAGTTGCTTGCCAAATGGTTCGAGTATTAATAGCTACAAAATTTGCTGGCTTACTAACCCAATCGGTACAATTATAAGCACTAGTTGGAATCTCTCCCTGACGTGCAGTACACGGTACTGGATTACCAGTATCACCAGTACAAAACCAGGTCCAAGGGCTAGCGTCTGAACCATCACCTACCACATTAGATGGTGATCCAGAGGAACATCTATTTTCACTAGGAATAAATGATATCTGCTGTCCATCAAGTAATGGATTGCAAGCACCAGGGTTTCCTGTATCACCGCCGTCTCCATCGTCGCCACCGTCTCCGTCATCACCATCACCGTCAGACGCCCCAACTGTTACATAAACATCGCCTACTGTTGTACCAACTGTATTTGTACAGCTTAAACGATAATGTTTATCAACAATAATATTTTGTTGTAATTCCGAACCGGAATATGGTTTGTTCCCAGACCAATCAATTGAAGCCACACAACCATTAGCACTCTGAGTTAAAAAGATTGAAGCAAATTTAGATACTAATGAATTGCTAGCAATATCGTCCATACCGGTCACCAGCCAATGAAGAGTGGTGGATCCATTATAGGGCACACTTGTTGGATCAGCGTAAAAATTAATTACCGGTGCTAAACCGCCAGCACCACTGGGTGGAGTAACAGTAACCGTCCAAGTTGGAGAATAACCATTAATTCTCATAGTGTAATTGTGAGTCAAGCAAGTATTATCATTTAAATTAGCATCCCCGGCCTCTGGTAAACCTGGTCCATAATAATGCCAACCACTTCCTCTATTAAAGTTTAGATTAGTCATGGTCACCGTAGTTCGATCAAAATTAACCGTTAAGCCAGCATTACCTGGAGCAATCGCAGTACAAGTCATACCTGAACAAGAGATCACAGCTGAATTATTAGAAGTAACACTTTTGACCGTTGGGCTATTGACAAATTTTACATTTCCAACATTTCCACTAGCTGCACTATCAGAAAAATCCATACTCGTTCCGCAATAGGGCGTATCCCAAGCTCCACCAAAACTGCTGAAATAACAACTGACATTGGTCCCAAAGTTTACACTATCACCAATTGCTAAGGTGGTACTACCAACTAAACTAGCTGAATAAGTCATACTGACATTGCCAGATACCACAAGACGGCAATCGCTTTGGCCACCCCAATAGGCCGCAAAATTATTAGAGCGTGTTTCGGTCTTTGTCTTTCCATCGCGCGAAATAGTTTCCGCCCCCAACTTACTAACATTACCAAAGAATAAATAACCTAAAATTATGACAAGTAATACTAATATGATAGCAGCTGTGATGTTTAAAGATTTTTTTAGAGCTAAATTATTTGTTCGTTTAATAAATAACGCTAGAATTAAAAGAATGATAATCGCCAATAAGGAAACAAGTAAAATTATATTTCTAATATATTTTCCTTGTAATCTTTCACACTTTTCTGAATTCACCCTAGAACAATCATAGGTATTCTGATAATTATCCACCAATTCACCTTTAGCATTATATATTTCCGCCTGCAAATTCAAAAAAGTATAATCCTTCAGCACATTGAATTTCATGGCCGCCGCTGACATAGTTGAACCGAAAGATCCATTATATTCACCCTTAGCTACTTTATTGCCATCTTTATCAGTCAAAGTTAGAATCACTTTATTATTATCGGCGGTTCCATAAACAGTATGAAAACAAGAAAATAAATCTGCCGTGTCACCTTTTTCTAATGGAAAAGACGTAATCGCTGGATAATTAATCCTAGCCCTTTCTATTTCTGAAACGATTCGGACATTCACAATAGATGAAACACCACTGGCCGTGGCTTTTATTCTTAAATAGTAAACCGGCTGATCAATCTTAGAAATTACATAGGAGAGATCTTTAGAAGAACGAGCCGGAATAGTAATTGTTTCCTGCTTACTGTCTAATTTATCAGCTTCATTCAAACTATCCCAATAATACAAGTCGTAGCTGACATTAACCTGAATCTCTTTATCTGTAAAATTCATAATCGGCTGAACAATTCCGGCTACGCCATCCACTGGTACTGATGGCCAATTTCCGATATGATAATATTGGGCTCCATTAACCGTAGTGCCCGATCGATCCAAGGCAAATTCGGTACTCTGACTATTATTTATTTTAAAATTAGAAAAACCGATAGTAATTTCATTGGTAAAAGGTAAACCGCCGAGGTTGAACTTCTTACCAACGGAAAAGAAATAGTCAGCCCGATAGTCCCCAGTGCCCAAATTTTTTGGTGCTGACCAGGAGAAACTAATTGGTAAGGAAGTAGAGGCAGCAATGGAGACATTAGAAATAGCCACTATTTCATCGACAATATTATATCCATCAGTTAGATAATTTGGATTATCCTTGCTGATTCGCACAAAAACATTTCCGTCCACGACAGGATAATCGTTCTGATTTATTATATTACCGGAAAAATTAATATTATCGCCGGCATTGTAGCTCTGCTTTTCTGGACCGGCACTAACTTGCACGCTTTGGAATTTATACAAACCGGGCGCAAAACAATCTACTGGTTCCAAAGTACCAGTGCTTTGAGCTAGAGAAGTCAGGGAGACAGAGAAGATAGCGAGTGATAAAACTAAGCTAGAGATTTTTTTGAATGAATACATTTTTTCTTGTCCCGTAGTAAGAA
>CAZIYU010000021.1:6179-9789 GCA_964543595.1 uncultured Candidatus Saccharibacteria bacterium
TTCTTTACTGCTGGGATAAATTAAATTAATAAAATTAATAATAGCTTTTACGCTCTTTTAATTATACCATATTAATTTAGCAAACAAAAAGCCGTCAAGTATATGACGGCTTTTAGTTATTTCAGCTTATAAACTACCTCTATCTCTCCCTTAATCTCTGATCATCCCCCTGAACAACTTCGAAAGACTTCATTGGGGAATTTCCATAATATTCGTCACCAGATAGTATTGTAGCAGTAACCGTTTTTGGACCTAAAGTGGTGAAAAACTTACTTAAGATAGATCCATTTTCTGAAGAAGATAAAATAGTGTCATTAACCTGCCACTGTCTCTCGTTTGAATTATATTTTGAGTCCTTGGCAAAAGAAGTAAAGGTAATTTGAGTATTTATTGCAACAATATCTGGATTTCCGCTTGGATTTGTTATTTCAAGAGTAGAGTCATAATCATGGTTTAATGTTAAATTATTTGTTTTAGTGGAATAACATTCAGAATATCTTGGCATACCATCTGTACAAGTCCAATACCAACTATCATTAGGCGTCGAACGAGTAGTTTCAAACGGTCCAGTCGCGAGTGAAAAACCAGAACCACAAAGATTCTCAGTTGGCACCGTCTGACTTGATGTTGAGGTGGCAGAACCACAATAAATATCAGGTGGGTTGGTTAGACCGGTACAAGCAGGACAATTAGGCCCACCACAATCTATTTCTGTCTCCTCATTATTTAATATGCCATCCGAACAGGTTTCTCCAGTTGAACCTTCTAGGGTAATGATTACATTTTTTGTTGTCGTTCCAATATTATTAGAACAGCTTAGTTGATAATTCTTATTAGTAATAATATTTATTTTAGGGTCAACTTGTGGTGTGGAACTAGCCACTTTATTACCCAGCCACTCAGCTGAGCCAATATTATTAGGCATTGAAGCAGTGCAAGTTATATCACCAAGGTCCGGTGCATCAGCTAGGAAGATTGAAGCAAACCAAGAATTTGATTTTGCTTTTACCACTTCAGGATTCACCGCTGTCCAAATTAAATCTAAACTTCCTCCACTGGAGACTGTTGTCGTCGCTACATAGGGTGGTGTTACAGTTCTAGCGTAAAAATCAACTATCGGCGCTCCATCGTTTGAGGAAACGACATTAGGACAAGCTGGATCTACTGCCGAATAAAGTCGGCCGTAGGATAGAGCCCCAGTAATGGTTGAAGTAGCACAACTAAAGACCTTCAAGGTTCCAGCATTTGCATCATCTCCAGATCCGTAATTATTAACACTACCAGTAATAATGACCGTGCTAGTAGCATTATTTGTCGCATTTAATAATATTCCACCTCCCGCTCCCCCAGCCCCACCACCACCATTAGCACCAGCAAAGCAGTAATTAGTAGAAGGATTACAATTAGCGGTATAAGAATTAAAGACAGCATAACTATCACAACTTCCACCTGCACCCGGGGCGGAAACAGTACCAGCTGAAGCAGCATTACCACCAGATCCACCATCACCATGACTATCACATACTCTTTCTGCGCCTCCGCCACCTCTACCATTACCACCATTAATTAAAACTTTAGAATTAATATTACCAGTAACTAATATTTTATTATCAGCAAACAATTTAATTGCCCCACCACCTTTACCCCCAGCCCCGCCACCTCCGCCACCAGCATTAGCATTACAAAGCCACTCGATATAAGACCCAGTTCCACCAGCTCCACCACCACCTCCAGAGCCCATCCAGATATTTTTATCATCTGTATCTGGTAAAGCGGTACAATAATATACTCCAAAACTACCATCTCCACCCTGCCATATTGTTGCAGTATCATTACTATCACAATAACCGTCACTACTTACTCCCTCATTTCTGTCTACAGTTTTGCTTGAACCACCAGTACCCCCACAACTACCACCCCCAACCCCACCAGGACCGGTATGTCCTTTTTCAGTAGCAGTATTTTCATACCATGAAGCGAATCCATTTGCACCCCCAGCCACACCTGAACCTGCCGAGCCCATTGAACCAGAAGCATTAGAACTACTATACAAATAGCCAGAACCAGGTAAGCCTCCCCCTCCTCCTCCACCACCATATCCAGATCCATTGGCATTAATTGTACCGTTCACAACTACATCTTTAGCATGTACTTCTAGTAATCCACATTTTAAACCATCAAAAGGTAGAACTGTCGCCGTTACTCCAGTATTAACTCTAAAAGTACTAACATTAATATGTTTACCAGCTACATTAGTATCACTACTAATAATCCAATCAGCATTACCATGATCAACAATAGAATTATTTGTTCCATCATAACAGGTATTATTAGCCGGTGGGGAACAGGCTTCTACTACCGGAACGCTAAGATTAGCACAAATTGGATTAGTAAAAGTCATTGTCCCGCTAGAATTAAAGGTATGGATAGTATCCAAACCTAAAACAGTTTTAATTCCCCCAATACTATTACCAAAATTAATTGTTGGATATCGGACAATAACCACTCCTGAGCCACCAATTCCACTCGTTCCGCCACCTCCTTGACCAGTGTTATTTGGTGCAACTATCGTGCCATTAATATCACCCCCTTGCCCACCTTTTCCATATACTGTTGATGTTCCTGAAATTGAATTTGCTGTACCTGAACCGCCAGCACCACCAGTATTACGTGTATTTATACTGCCCGCTCCAGCATTTCCACCACCACCAGTACCAGCATTTCCTGAAGTATCCCGCGGTGACCCACCTAAAAAGTTAGAGCCACTAGTTCCACCTTTCCCTGTTGTTGTGCCAGTCTGACCCATTAAAGCAGTGATGACACCAAAAATACTGTTAGTACCATTATTATTTATTATTCCGCCACTTCCCACCGTTATTGGATAGGAAATATTATCCACCGCATAGGAACTAGTACTAATTACCTGCCCACCGCCACCGCCACCATGATATGCAACATTGGAAACACCACCGCCAACTCCACCACCACCGCCAACCACCAAAGCTTTAATACTTGCGGAGGTTGTTGTCGTCGCTATTGCTTGAGCATATTTTTTGTAACCGGTACCATCATAATAACAAGGGCTCCACTGTGTGACATTAGTCACATATGTACAGGCTTCGTAGGCTTTAACCTCTGTGGGTGTTCCAATGATTGTAAGCCCGAATAAAATAATTATAAAGAAGGAAATTAATTTAATTTTCATATTATTTTATTGATTAATAAGATTTGGCTTCCCAGTTACAATATTCAAACAGGCCTCTTTCATTTTTGTATCAGAAACCTTTTCGCACAAAGCTGAATTTGATTGATTTATTGCTTTAGTAAAAAGGGCGCTGTCAGAAAGATTGCCCTGACATAAACTTTTTTGGACTGGATCCTTAATGCAATCACAGACACCCAGATCATTATTTTTTATGGAATTACTTAAATCAGAATATGGATTACAAGTCTCTTGCAATAATATTGGTATAATAAAATAAAAACCGACTAAAATTAAAACTATAATCAAAACCGCTCCACTAATTATATAGATTTTTTTACGACTTTTTACAGGATTTGGCTTAATCATCTCCCCATTAATATTTACATTTACATTATTTTCATCCAT